>DATGWP010000066.1:0-20518 GCA_035299425.1 Chitinophagales bacterium
GGCTACCTATATATGGAGTGTGAACGGTGTGGATGTACAAACCGGTTCTGTTGCGCCATACATTACCCTCAACAATTTAAACAACAACGATACCATCAGATGCAAAATGATATCTAGCGAAAATTGTGTAACGCAGGCCGAGGTAGTTTCTGCACTGGTTGTAGTAACAGTAAATGCACTGCCGGATGTAACTGTAAGCGTAGTTAACAACACGCTTACAGTGCCGGCATCGGCTACTCACCAGTGGTACAATTGTGGCAACAACAATACCATTACCGGTGCTACCAATGCTACTTACACAGCTACTGCCAATGGCGATTACAAGGTAGCAGTAACGAATGTGGCAGGCTGCACCGATACATCTGTTTGTATTAACGTAAACAGTATTGGCATTGAAGAAGCCTCAATAAACAGTGTTGCCGTATCGCCAAACCCGTTTTCAACGGATGTAACAATATCAGTTCCTGAATTTAGCCGTGGTTACACTATAGAAGTGTATAACTGCCTTGGTGCAATAGTAAAACGCACGGGTAGCTTAAGTGCTATACACAATCTGCAATTAGCGGATATAACCAGCGGCATCTACTTTATTAAAATTAGTGACGGCACTAAATCATTTGTAAGAAGAATAGAAAAACAACAATAACGCTCATAGTGCCACAGAAGGCGGTTGCCTTGCTATGCAATTTACTTGCCGTATTGCATAGCAGGCAGCTTGCTTTCGGGGTGCTTCACCGGCATTCATTTTTAACTAACACAAACCCTGCAAAATGAAAAAGGTAATCCTCTTTTTAATTATCATGTATTTTTACACCTCCAGCCAGGCGCAGTACCCTACGCTGCTTTGGACAAACAAAATACAGGCTATTACTCAATCAAATCCGTATTGCAATATACGCGAAATTGTAGTGGATGCCGAAGGTTCGGTATACGCGGCCGGCAGTTTTACAGATTCGCTTAGGCTGGATAAAAACCCTCCATTTACAACAGCGGCAGGAGATGAATCGTCTGAATCCGCTTTTTTTGCAAAGTATAATAAGGATGGCATCTTATTGTGGCACAGGGTAATTAAGGGCGGTTACCTGCTTGCCACCGACATAAGTTTGGATAAATTCAATAATGTTTACATAGCCGGCCAGGCGGTTACCGGTGCTGCCATAGATTTTGACCCGGGAACAAATGTGGCTAATCTACAGTTTGATGGCAACGATTTTTACTTTGCCAAATACGATGCAAACGGCAACTACGTATGGGCCAAAACTATCAATGTGGGAAATGGCAATAACTCCTTCGAGAACAAAATGCATACTATTTATGTAGATAGCAGTATGAACATATATCTTGCCGGTCAGTTTCAAAACACGCTGGATATTGACCCCGACGCAACTACGGTAACACTTGCGAACCCCGGCGGCAGTAATTGCAATTGCACCGTAGGCTTTTATGCTAAGTACAACAACAGCGGCTCATTGCTATGGGGCCGTGCCGATACACGCAATGCAGCCATACGCGATCTGCATGTGCACGATGCTACCGGCAGAATAGCATTAGCCGGTGAGCGAAGCACAAATTTCGGAACGCCATTCAGGTTGGTAAGTGCTGCCGGCGCGGGCATTGATTCGCTGAGCGGTGGCCGTATTATTTCTACTTGTGCCAGATTTGATGCAGCCGGAAATGTTTATTACAGTGGTTATTTCAGCAGTAGTAATAATGATTTTGACTGGGGCAACGGAACCACCTACCTGAGCTCACAAGCCACATATGAAAACGTGGGGTTTACAGCAAAGTATAACAGCACATCACAGTTTCAATGGGTGCGTGCTTACAGCCCAACTAACGACACCAGTTACCGCGCGGCCTATTATGAAGTTAATATAGCACCCGATGGCAATCCGCTCTTGTCTTTCTCTGAAAGTAATGGCAACAATGTGATAAAAGGATTCTATAAAGTAAATGCGGTTAACGGCAATGAAATCTGGAGCCCCTCTGCATTCAATATTTGGGTAGGTGGAACTCTTTCCAGCAATGCAATACCAAGCCCCGGCGATGGTTCATTTGTTTTTAGCTGCGATGTAGGGTTTAATGGCAGTGGTTCTAACAGCACCTTCGATTTTCACCCTGACCCTCAGATAACAACGAATCTAGCAGGTACGGGTTACTGGAGCGCTTTTGTAAAATATGGCGACTGCATTAATGCCCCTTCTCAACCAGGTGCTATAAATGGACCGTCAACAATATGCACTACAGATGCAATAACCTATAGCATACCGGTGGTTGCCAACACGCTTACATACACCTGGTATTTGCCTGCTGGCTGGGTAGGGTCATCAGATAGTGCCAGCATAACTGTGCAGCCTGCCACCAACGGTGGTGCTGTAATTGTTTCGGCAGATAATAGGTGTGGCTCGAGCACATGGCAGGGTTTAACTGTAAGTTATGATTCTGCTACAAGCCTCTATCCTGTAGCAAGCGATACTACAGTATGTGCAGGCACAGCAGTTACGTTGTATGGCGCAGGTGCCAATACGTATAGCTGGAGCAACAGTGTTACTAATAATATTCCATTTATCCCGCTTGCCACTACAACATACTATGTAACCGGTACATCCGGCGCATGCACAGCAGTTGATTCTATAACTATTAATGTATTGCAGCCATCAGCAAGCGCTTTAAATGCCACTATCTGTAGCGGCCAATCATATCTGTTTAATACAGTAGAACTTACCAATGTCGGTGTATACCGCGACACGTTGCTAAATGCCGCAGGCTGCGACTCAATAATTACACTTACGCTAATTGTAAACCAGCCAACCGGCTCTTCGATCAATGCATCTGTTTGTCCCGGTCAGGGTTATCCTTTCGATGGTCACACGTTGATAGTGCCCGGTGTATATTACGATACTTTGACGAACGCAGCTGGTTGCGATTCGATAGTTATACTTACGCTTACATTCAGGCAGCCTACCTCATCAGCGTTTACAGCTGCCATCTGTCCGGGCCAATCATATCTGTTTAATGGCATTAACCGCACTACGGCCGGTGTGTACCGCGATACTTTAGTAAACGCAGTAGGTTGCGATTCAATAATTACACTAACCCTTAGCCTAAAACAAAATTCTTCATCTGTATTCTCTACAGTTATATGCCCTTCTGAAACTTATTTTTTCAATGGGGCAGAGCGCAACGTAAGTGGTGCATACCGCGATACATTAGTTAACTCAGCTGGCTGCGATTCGATAGTAACCTTGAACCTTACAGTATTGCCTAGCGAGTTCACCACTCTGCAGGCAAGTATTTGTGCCGGGTCTGTTTACCAGTTTGGCGCACAGCAGTTAACTACAGCAGGAACATACACAGATACCCTGACTGCATTTAACGGGTGCGATAGTATTATAACCTTAACATTAACGGTAAGCAACTTAATTTCCTCATCGCTTAGCGCCAGTATTTGTGCCGGCCAAACTTATATTTTCAACGGCCAGGAGTTAGGCACTTCAGGCAGCTATAGCGATACGCTGCAGGCCGTAGGTGGGTGCGATAGTATTATTACGCTGCTACTACAAGTGGATAGCGCACCCAATGTGACAGTATCACCGGCTTCGGCTAATTTATGCCAAAACGATAGCTTAATACTTACCGCAAGCGGTGGCACCTCTTATATGTGGAGCAATAATGCTATCAGCAGCAGCATACATGTTAGCCCCCAGCAAACCACAACCTACACTGTTACTGCCACAGGCGGTAATACCTGCACAACTACGACCACCATACTTGTTAATGTAAATACACAGCCCTCTCCCCCTGAAGTTAGCCAGCATGGAGATACCTTACTTGCCAGCAGTGGCACTAACCACCAGTGGTTTATAAACAATGATAGCATTGATGGTGCTACCGAAAGCATACTTGTGATTACACAAGATGGCATTTACTATGTACAGGTTGCAGATACTAATGGCTGTACAAACCGCTCGGCAGAATACCAGGTAATTGGACTAACAATAAGGGAGAATTTCAGCCCTTTTTTATGGTCTATGTATCCAAATCCTACCGATGGGCTTGTGTATATTAAATGCCCGGATTGCCACACTGCTTTCAATTATGAAGTATACGGTATACAAGGAAATTTAATATCCCGCTCTTCGGTTGTGGGTTTAGAAACTGTGCTGGATACACATCTCTGGCCGGCAGGTGCCTATCTGGTAAGAGTTTACAACGGTGTATACAATAACACAGATTATCTATTTAAGCATTAAATGAGCAATAAATTCAGAAAGCGTATAGCGTATTAACCTATATGCTTTCTGAATATATTGTACTCTTAGGTGAATTAAACTTACCAGCCAGTACAATCGCGCTTCTATCGCCTGGTGCACAATTTTACAGCATTAACGGCCCGATACCTTTCCTGATTTTTATCATATCCCTGCCTAATGGCAATCATGGCTAATAATATAGCCCTGCCACACCTTTGCCGTAGAATTAAAAACAAAAAAACATTGTTATGAAACCAAACGTAGGCGCAGTAGATGGCTATCTTCGAATCTTGTTTTTTCTCGCAGCACTTTGTTATGCAGTTTTATTTGGTGGGGTAGCCGCATGGGTTACCGCCGGTATTGGTGCTGTGTTATTTGCCACAGCTGTTTTGATGTGGTGCCCCCTATTCAGCATGCTGGGCATCAATACATCTAAGATATATTAATATAAATGCAGGTTGGCAATAAAGTTTCACTAGGGGGTGTAACTACAATGTGTTACCATTGCGGCGCAAGTTGCGATGGGCACATTGTAGCATCTTCCAGGGTTTTTTGTTGCCAGGGGTGCAAAACAGTATACGAAGTACTAAACGACAACGGCCTGTGCGATTTTTATGCATTAAATAATCAGCCGGGCTCTTCGCTTAAAACCATAGGCGCTTCTGCACGTTTCGAATATCTTGATGACGAGTTAGTGCAGCGTAGGCTTATTAATTTCAGCCACGCCGGTAGCAGCAAGGTTACTTTTTACATACCTAAAATGCACTGTAGTTCCTGCATTTACCTGCTGGAAAACATGCACCGCATCAACAGGGCTATAACGGCCAGTCAGGTAAATTTTGGCAAACGTGAGGTGAACATAACTTTTGAGGATAAAGAAATCTCGCTAAGGCAGGTAGCCGAACAACTTGCTGCCATAGGCTACGAGCCGCTGATACAGCTGGATAGCTTAAGCACTAAGGCCGCCAATAATAGTTTACGTACCTACTATTTAAAAATGGGGGTTGCGTTTTTTGCTTTTGGCAATATCATGCTACTCAGCTTTCCCGAATACCTGGGCCTGAATGCCTTAACCGAAAGCGTGTTCCGCAATTTTTTTGGTTATCTGAATTTTGCACTGGCATTGCCGGTGTTGTTTTATTGTGCATCAGAATTTTTTATCAGTGCATACCATGCCCTGCGCCAGCGCACATTGAATATGGATGTGCCTATAGTGCTGGGCATTACCGCCATGTTCATTCGCAGTACATACGAGATTTTTTCACATACCGGAGCCGGCTATTTCGATACACTTGCCAGCCTTGTATTGCTGATGCTTATAGGCCGGTTGTTTCAAAACAAAACCTACGATTCGCTTTCTTTTGAGCGCGACTACCAATCCTATTTTCCCGTAGCTGTTACGGTAGTTAATAATGGCATTGAACAACAAATACCATTGGTAAAACTACGCAAGCACGACCGCATAATGGTGCGCAATATGGAATTGATACCTGCCGATACCATTCTTATGAAAGGTAATGCCAACATCGATTATAGTTTTGTAACCGGCGAGGCCACCCCTATACCCAAAAAAGCCGGCGATATGATATACGCAGGTGGTAAACAGGTGGGCGGGGCCATAGAACTGGAAGTGATAAAGGAAGTATCGCAATCGTACCTTACCCAATTATGGAATGATGCCGCCTTTGATAAAACCCAGAAGAAGAATATCAGCTCACTTGCTACTAAGGTAAGCCGCTGGTTTACGCCCATTATAATGGTAATAGCTACAGGCTCTATGGTGTTTTGGTGGAATACCGATTTACACCGCGCGCTCAACGCTTTTACATCGGTGCTCATAATTGCTTGCCCCTGCGCTTTGGCGCTATCATCTCCGTTTACTCTAGGTAATGTGTTGCGGATGTTGGGCCGCCACAAAATTTACCTCAAAAATGCGCTTACCATTGAAAAGCTGGCACAGATAGACACAGTGGTGCTGGACAAGACCGGTACGCTTACCAATACCAAGCACGCGCGTATAGATTTTGTAAACCCCGATGGCCAGCCGGTAGAGTTAAAAAGCGAAGACCTTAAACTGGTAAAATCATTGGTATATCATTCATCGCACCCGCTTAGTAAGAAAATTAATGAACTGCTAAGCGATTACCCTAAATACGAAACAGAAAATTTTAAGGAGGCCGAAGGCCGTGGTATTGAGGGTTGGATAAATGAACAGCATATAAAAATAGGTTCTAAAAAATATATCTACGGAGATAATTACCCGGGTGTAAATGCTGAATCAGATTTCAGGCACGCATCTAAAGTGTATGTATGTATTGATGGTGAAGTGAAGGGCTTCTTTCTGGTAAAAAACGAATATCGTAAAGGCTTTAGTTACCTGATTAAAAACCTGCGCCTGAGAAATAATGTATTTATCTTAAGTGGCGACAACGATGCCGAGCGCAATTTTTTGAAACAATATGTACCCGAAAATAACCTACAGTTTAACCGCACCCCTGGCGGCAAGCTTCAATTTATTAAAGAACAGCAGCAACAGCGGGCGCAGGTAATGATGGTAGGCGACGGGTTGAACGATGCCGGTGCACTACAGCAGGCAAATGTAGGTGTGGTTATAAGCGATGATGTAAACAATTTTTCGCCTGCCTGTGATGTAATTTTAGATTCATCGCAATTTGAAAACATGGACCGCTTGCTTACTGTTGCCCGCGATAGTATGGCCGTAATAAAATTCAGCTTTGCCATATCGCTGCTCTATAATTGTGTGGGTATTTACTTTGCAGCACAAGGCACTATGAGCCCAATTGTAGCTGCCATATTAATGCCGCTTAGTTCAGTTTCTATCATTGCTTTCACCACTCTGGGCTCGGCTTACATCAGCAAAAAGAATCTGAAAATTAATTCGTAGTACCTGCTACGCAACAGACGTTTCTGAAGTTTCACTGTTAGCCGCCTTAACCTGCTGGCAGAATAGTCGTGGCGTAGCGTTTAACAGCGATTTAAGATTACCTTGTTTTACAGCATTAAAATCGGTAAGCATGGCCTTTTTTTCTTCCGGTGATTTAGCCAGCCATGCGCCCATTTTTAAAAAGAACTTATCGGCCAGGCCCAGCTCACCAAAAACAGATTTTCCCTGCAAATAGAATTGATTGTCTTTTTTTAATAAAGCTGTAGGTATATTATCCGTAAAATATTTTGTTGTCTTTTCTGTTTCAGTGGCAGGGGCTGCGCCTACAATAAAAAACAGCACTTTTTTATTGAGCAAAGCGCTTTCGTTTTTCACCAGCCAGTTGCGCAACAATATTTTACCCATATAAATAGATGAGCCTGCAATAATAAAATCGTAGGCTGCCAGTTCCCATGGGCTTAGGTCTATACTTCTCTTTACCGGTAAACCAAGCCTCTCTCCTATCCAATTGGCATACTGCTTAGCGGCACCGTATCTGCTTTCATAAATTACAATACCATTTTTCATTGCACTTAAAATTTAAGTGCAAGGTTGGCAATCGTGTTACGTAATAAACCTGATTTTAATCAGTCGCAGGCCTTTTATTTCTCATAGCCATACAGCTTACCCAAGTGCACCTTTGCTGCGTAAAATTTATACCATGAATGTAATGTTTGTATTAATCGGTATCAGCCTGCTGTTTGCGCTGGGTTTTTTGGCGGCATTTATCTACAGTGTAGTTGCCGGCCAGTATGATGACAGTTACACCCCATCGGTAAGAATACTTTTTGATAGCACCAACCCATCTTCTCACAAAAAAAAGTAAACAATGCAAGTAGAAAAATTCAGTTATGACAACACCAGCGTGCGCAATTTTGGTTACGCCGCCTTTATATGGGGGGCCGTAGGAATGCTGGTGGGCTTAGTAATTGCGCTTCAGTTTTTTATACCTCAGTTAAATTTTATTGAGCAGGCTACGTTTGGCCGCCTTCGCCCACTGCATACCAACGCTGTGATTTTTGCATTTGTGGGCAATGGTATTTTTATGGGTGTGTATTACTCACTGCAGCGCCTGTGCAAAGCGCGTATGTGGAACGATACGCTTAGCAAAATACATTTCTGGGGTTGGCAGCTTATTATTGTTTTTGCAGCTGCTACATTGGTTTTTGGTATTACAAGTGGAAAAGAATATGCCGAATTGGAATGGCCTATTGATATCATGATAACTCTGATATGGGTAGTTTTTGGTATCAATATGTTTGGCACCATACTAACCCGCCGCGAAAGACACTTGTATGTAGCGATCTGGTTTTTTATAGCTACCTGGATTACCGTGGCTATGCTACATATTGTAAATAGTATTGAAATACCGGTAACCTGGTATAAAAGCTACAGTGTATATGCCGGTGTGCAGGATGCCCTGGTGCAATGGTGGTATGGACACAATGCGGTTGCCTTCTTTTTAACCACGCCTTACCTGGGCCTTATGTATTACTTCCTTCCTAAGGCAGCTAACCGCCCTGTTTACTCGTACCGCTTATCTATCATACACTTTTGGGCACTTATATTTATTTATATCTGGGCCGGCCCTCACCACTTGTTGTATACAGCCTTGCCAGATTGGGCACAGTCGCTGGGTACCGTATTTAGCATTATGCTGATAATGCCAAGCTGGGGAGGTATGATAAATGGATTGCTTACACTGCGTGGTGCCTGGGATAAAGTGCGTGATGATGTTGTTCTTAAATTTTATGTAGTTGCTGTTACTGCTTATGGTATGGCCACATTTGAAGGGCCTATGCTTTCGATAAAAAGCGTAAACGCAGTATCGCACTACACCGACTGGACCATTGCACACGTACACGTAGGCGCGCTTGGCTGGAACGGGTTCCTGACATTTGGTATCCTTTTCTGGCTTATACCACAAATGTTCCGCACTAAGCTATACTCTAAAAAACTGGCCAACATACATTTCTGGCTAGGCACACTCGGTATTCTGTTTTATGCGGTGCCTATGTACTGGGCAGGGTTTACACAAAGTTTTATGTGGAAACAGTTTACACCCGAAGGCATATTGAAATACCCTAACTTTCTTGAAACCGTTACAGCCATTATGCCCATGTATATCACCCGCTCCTTTGGAGGTGGTTTATACCTGGTAGGTTCGTTGTTTGGTATTTACAACCTGATTAAAACAATACAGCAAGGTAGCTTCCTGGCTAATGAAGAAGCGGAAGCCCCGGCCCTGGAGAAAAACTACATCGCTCACGGAACCGAACACTGGCACCGTTGGATTGAGCGCCGACCAATTCAACTGTTAGTTCTTGCCTTTGTAATGGTAATAATTGGAGGAGTAATAGAGATGATACCTACCTTCCTGATAAAAAGCAATATACCTACCATTAGCAGTGTTAAACCATATACCCCGCTCGAGTTGCAGGGCCGCGATTTATACGTGCGTGATGGATGCTATGTATGTCACTCGCAGATGATTCGTCCTTTCCGTAGCGAGGTTGCCCGCTATGGCGAATATTCCAAAGCAGGTGAGTTTGTTTACGATCACCCATTTCAGTGGGGCAGCAAACGTACCGGTCCCGATTTGGCACGCGAAGGAGGAAAATATCCCGATAGCTGGCACTACAACCACATGGACGACCCACGCACTATGAGCCCCGGCTCTATTATGCCACCTTACTGGTATATGCTGGATAACGACCTGAATATTACTACCACAGCTAAAAAAATCCGCGCTATGCAAACGCTGGGTGTGCCATATCCTGAAGGCTACGATAAGATTGCAAATGACGACCTGCAAAAACAAGCCTTGCAGATACAGGCTAACCTTAAAAAGGATGGTATTGTGTGTAGCGAGAAAAAAGAGATAATAGCCATGATTGCTTACCTGCAGCGCTTAGGTACTGATATAAAAGCGGCGCCACAGCCGGCAGAAGCATCTGTTGTAAACCCATAATTAATAACCCGGTTAAAACATATTTTATGTTCTCATTTCTTAAAAATTATGCGGCTACTATAAACAGCGTGGATGTATATCCCAAGATAGCGCTGTTTCTTTTTCTCACAGTATTTATCGGTATGATACTAATAGCCCTGAAGGCCGATAAAAATTACATAAGGGAAATTGAACAGTTGCCGCTCGATTAGAAAACAATTAATAAACCCAAAGCGAAATTTGTTATGATAAACCCATCAATAAAAAAAATACTTACCGGTGCAGCTTTGCTTACCGGTGCCGTTGCCGGCGCACAGGAAACTCCCCTGGCCACAACAGCAACTTCCAGCGCAGCAGAACCATCTAATGGATTACTTTACCTTATTGTAGCCGCCTGTGCAATACTGCTTATAGCAGTATTGCTACTTGGCCAGGTGCTGGTAAAAGTAACCGGGTTGGCTATAGATAAGCGTTCGGCAAAAGTGGTGGCTACGCTGCTACTTGTTTTTGGTATAAATACGCTGTGGGCGCAAGATGCCGCAGCCAAACCTTTCCAGATGCCAATAAGCATGGACCTGTTGGTGGGAACGGTAGTGCTTACATTAGAACTGATCGTGGTAATCTGGATGCTGCTGCGTATAAAATCGCTATTGCAGGAAATAGCCGGAGAGAAAAAGAAGGAATTTACCTTTAACTACCATTTACCCCGCTTCTTCGATAATATCAACGCTAGTGTAGCCATTGAAAAGGAACAGGATATATTGCTTGACCACAACTACGACGGCATACGCGAGCTTGATAATTCATTGCCACCCTGGTGGAAATACAGTTTTTACATTTCTATTATATGGTCAATACTTTACTTAGGCTATTACTATATAGGTGGTGGCCCCAGCAGCACCGATGAATATATAGCAGAAGTGCAACAGGCCAAAATTGAGGTGGAAGCATTTAATAAGAAGAATGCATTAAATGTAGATGAGAATAACGTAACACTTGCCAATGCCGCAGGAATTATAGATGGCATGGATATATATAAGAATAACTGTGCCGCATGCCACGGCAATGCAGGAGAAGGCAATGTAGGCCCCAATCTTACTGATGAGTACTGGTTACATGGTGGCTCGGTGAGCGAGGTTTTTAAAAGTGTAAAATACGGATGGCCTGCAAAGGGTATGAAAAGCTGGCAGAGCGATTTAAGCCCTGTGCAAATGAAGAATGTAGTAAGCTACATTCATTCAATTAAAGGCTCTAACCCCGCTAATGCCAAAGCACCACAAGGCGATTTGTATAATGAGGCCGGAACCGCTGCTTCAGACTCTACAAAGATTATTGATTCTGCCATGGTAGCAGCTGCAGATACAACAAAGAAATAAACTGGTATTTATGAGCTCCCCTAATGAAATTTTTCGCGATAGTATAGGCACCATTACCAAAGAAGGTAAGCGGCACTGGATTTTTGCCAAATTGCCGCATGGCAAATTATATAATGCGCGGACGATTGTAAGTATATTTTACTTAATCATATTTTTTACGTTACCATGGATAAAGGTGCATGGCGAACCATTATTTTTGCTAAACATATTTGAGCGCAAGTTTATTCTGTTTGGTATGATTTTTTGGCCGCAGGATTTCTTCGTCTTTGCGCTGGCCATGCTCACCTTTATTGTTTTTATAGTTCTTTTTACAGTGGTATTTGGCCGCGTATTTTGCGGGTGGGTGTGCCCTCAAACCATTTTTATGGAAATGGTTTTCCGTAAAATAGAATACTGGATTGATGGCGATGCTGAAAAGCAGCGCAGACTAAATGAAATGCCCTGGAACACTGAGAAAATGCTAAAGCGTACAGGTAAGTTTTTAGCATTCTTCAGCCTATCGTTTGTTATAGCCAACTATTTTCTGGCTTACCTTATAGGTATGGATAATGTTGTGCTATACATACGGGAGGGGATAGGTCAGCACCTGGCTACATTTATTCCGTTGCTGATATTTACAGGTACCTTCTTTTTTGTTTATTGGTGGTTTCGCGAGCAGGCCTGCCTTATAGTATGCCCTTACGGACGTTTGCAAGGTGTAATGCTTGATCCGGATTCGATAGTTGTGGCATACGATTATGTACGCGGAGAACCCCGTGGCAAAATGCGGAAGAATGATACTGCACAACATGGTGATTGTATTGATTGCTTTGATTGCGTGCGGGTTTGCCCTACAGGTATAGATATACGCAACGGTACTCAGATGGAGTGCGTAAACTGTACTGCTTGTATAGATGCCTGCGACTCCATAATGACGCGGGTACATAAGCCCACAGGTTTAATTAAGCTGGCTTCGGAAAACAACATCAAAAAAGGTGAAAAATTTCACCTGACTATACGCAGTACAGCATATAGCGTTGTGCTTTTAATTCTACTGGGGGTCCTTACAGGATTTTTGGTTACCCGAAAGGATATACAATCTACTATTATGCGTGCACAAGGTATGCTTTACCAGCAACAAGGGCCCGATAGCATCAGCAACCTGTATAACATTAAACTGATTAACAAAACCCGCAACAATATACCAGTGCAGTTAAAGCTTGAAGAAAGCGATGTAACAGGCGAGATACGGACAGTAGGTAAAGAGTTGTATGTGCCGGCTGAATCTGTAGGTGATGGGGTGTTTTTTGTTGTTGTAAAAAAAGGCAGCGTAACGCACCGCAAAAACAAAATACGAATAGGGGTTTATACCGGCGAGAGAAAAATAGATGTAGTGAAAACAAGTTTTATGGCACCAAATAATTAAAGTGAACAGTATGAAAAAATTTAACTGGGGGTGGGGTATTACAATTTTTTATTGCGGGTTTGTAGTTTTTATGGTAATGATGGTATTTAAAACCAGAACTGTAAAAGACGACCTGGTAACCACCGAGTACTACGCAAAAGAGCTGCAGTACCAGCAACACATTGATAAGCAAAAGCGCGCTAGCGAACTTAAGGAACAACCCGTTTGGCAGGTTACCGGCAAAGAAATAGCTATAAAATTTCCCCAAGAGCAGACCGCAAAAAAGGTAGAGGCTGAAATTTTATTTTACAACAATGCCGAAGCTAAAAAGGATTTCAAAATTAACTGTGTGCCTGATAGTAGCGGTATGTGCCTGGTAGATACGCGCAACCTGCAACATGGCGTTTACCAAATACAAATTGACTGGAAGGCAGGCAACGAAAGTTATTATAACGAAGGGACTATCAATATTCAATAAACCGAAAATGGAATTTTTGTTAGCAGCTCTTACTATTGGTTTTGTAGGTAGTTTACACTGCATAGGCATGTGTGGGCCTATCGCACTGGCGTTGCCGGTTTACGGGCAAGGAGTATTCAATCGCATTGCAGGGCCTTTGCTATACAATACCGGCCGCATAATTACCTATTGTTTGTTGGGCATTCTGTTCGGCTTACTGGGTAAAGGTTTTGTTATTGGCGGCTATCAGCAATTGCTAAGTATAGTGTTGGGTGTACTTATACTGTTTTTCATGCTGCTGCCGGCCAGCATAAAAAGCAGATTAGGAATGACGAAAATCATAGCACCGTTCATCGCAAAAATAAAATCTTTGCTGGGTAGGTTTTTGAAACAACGCACTGCCGGGTCATTCTTAATTATTGGGCTTTTAAATGGGCTATTGCCTTGTGGTTTGGTATACCTGGCAATAGCCGGTGCTATTGCTACCGGCGATGTTATTAACAGTGGTGCTTTTATGATGGCATTTGGAATAGGCACAATACCGGCCCTTCTGTTTGTATCAATAGCGGCGGGTTCGATAAGTTTAAATGTGCGAAGCAAGATAACCAAAGCTATACCTGTTTTTACAATAGTGATGGCTTGCTTGTTGATTTTACGCGGGTTGGATTTGGGTATACCTTATCTGAGCCCTAAACTGAGCAAAACGGACTGTACAAAACACAGCTGTTGCGCTAAAAAGTAGAATGTATGGAAATACAAATAACAAACGATAAAACCATAAGCGCTGTGCAACAGGAGTTCAGCGCGGAATTTCCATTTCTGAAAATTGAATTCTTTGATGTGCCCTATAAACCGGAAACAGCTTTGCCTAAAGCGCGCATAATTACACGCGACAGAAAGCTGGCCGAATGCCGCCGGATGCACAGCGAAGGAGTATGGACCATTAATAAAACCGATAAGGTAAGTGATATTGAAAGTAAACTATGGGAGCAGTTTGGTTTATCGATGCAGGTATTTCGCAAAAGTGGCAGCCTTTGGATAGAGACTTCACTAACCGACTCCTGGACATTAGAGCGTCAAAATCGCGAAGGTCAGGAGATGAGCAATGTGCAGCGGATCAACAAATACCAACAGGCCGAAGACGAAGATATCACCGATAGAGATAAATGGGAGTAAGGACTTACCAATATGGAAAAACCGGTTCGCTATTTAGCTCTCATACTTCTACTGTTCAATGGGATAGGTGCCGTGTACGGCGGGATGAGTTTTATACTACAACCCGATGGAAGCACACTGGGCATGTCGTTAACCCATTTGACTTACTCTCCCTTCAGCAACTATACTATACCGGGCATCATTTTATTGGTGGTAAACGGATTGCTTAGTTTTACTATAGCAGCCATTACACTTGCCCGAACAAAATACTACCCTTTAGCAATTATAGCACAAGGCATTCTGCTTGTTGGCTGGCTGGTAGTTCAGATAATCTTGTTGCGTTTTTTGTTCATACTACATATAGTAATGGCAGTGGTAGGGCTTTTGTTAATTGCAACAGGGGTTTATCTCAACAAAAACAACCTGTAGCAAGGTAATAAAAACCTACTATAAAACCTGGCTTAGTTAGCCAGGTTCTTAAGCTTATCTTCGTTAAGCAAGGTTATTTTACCAGCCGTTATGTCAATAAGTTTCTCTTGCTTAAAGTCACTTAAAGTCCTTATTAAACTTTCTGTAGCCGTACCTACAACCTGTGCAAGGTCTTCACGTGGTATTTCCAACTTAGGATTATCTATCGGGCTCCTTTTATATTTGGCATATACATGCAATAATCCGTTGGCTACCCGCTTGCGCAGGGAATTATAGGCAAGATTCAAAAGCTGTTCTTCCCGCTCGGTAAGGTTTTGGCTTAACAGCTTAATAAACTTATGCGATAGCTGAACATCACCGTTAAGCAAGGTGGTAAAATCTGCTTTCGGAATCAACATCACTTCTGCATCTTCCATTACTTCTGCATTATCGGTATAAGCCGTTTCTTCCAGCAGTGCATTGTAACCCATAAAATCGCCCTCTTTATAGATAGCTGTAATCAACTCTTTACCATCATTGTTGGTGCGAAAAGACTTCAGTTTCCCTTTTACAATAAAAAAGAGGCTGGTTGGCCGCTGTCCCATTGTATATAGCATCTGCTTTTTCTTTACATGTTGAATTTCGCGGTCGCCTTTGGTTAAATCTATTTTACCATTGGCTCCTGCCATTCTAAAAAAATCATTTACGCCTTCCGCACTTGCTGCAAATTCTGTTTTAATTATATCATTTTTCTTCAGGCGCGTTTCAACAGCGTTCAGCAATTCTATATCATCAAAAGGTTTGGTAATGTAGTCATCAGCCCCCATCTCCATTCCCTTTCTAAAATCTGTACGGTCTGCTTTGGCTGTAAGAAAAATAAAAGGTATGGCCGATGTTTTGCTGCTTTTGCTCAGCATATGTAACACGCCATACCCGTCCAGTTCAGGCATCATTATATCGCATATTACCAAGTCCGGGCTTTCTTTCAGCACCAGTTCCACGCCTTTTTTCCCATTGGGGGCGGAGGCAACTTCGTATCCAGCCAGCTGCAGTATCTCTTCGGTGTTTTCTCTTACTGCATTGTTATCCTCTATCAATACAATTTTTTTCGACATAGGGTTGGGTATTTTAAGTGATTGGTATCGTTACAGTAAAGGTAGTACCGGCGTTTATTTCACTATGCAGTTCAATTTTGCCCTGTAGTAATTCAAGATATTTGGTAACTATGTGCAGACCAAGGCCGGTACCTTGTATGTTCTGGGCATTGCGCGCCCTGAAAAAACGTTCGAACAAATGTTCCTGGTCTTCTTTCGAGATGCCTATCCCGCTATCTTTCACAATAAACATCAATTGCTTATCATGTACCACCTGTAGCTCTATAACAGAATCTTCCGGTGAAAATTTAATGGCGTTGGACACAAGGTTAAGTAATATGTTTTTTATCAAATGCTTATCCGTGTGCAATTCATTGAGACCCGTGTAGGTGTATTCAATACGCTGACCGGGTTTAAGTATCTCCTGCATATCGGCCACAAAAGTAGATATAAAGCCATTCATATTTATCAACTCACATTTTGCTGTAATCAGTCCTTCTTCCAATCTGTTAAGCGAAAGAAGATCCTCGAGCATAGAAGTGAGATGTTTTACGGCTTCTTTTATCCGATCAATGTGCTTATCCCGCTTGTCTTGATCGCTGTCCTTGGTATACTTACCTAATAAAGATGCAGATGATAGCACAGTAGCCAACGGTGTTCGAAATTCGTGGGATACGGTGGATACAAACCTGGTTTTTAGCTCACTAAGCTCTTTCTCTTTTTCAAGAGATACGGTAAGTTCGTTTTTGCTGGTTTCTAGCTGAATCAAAGTTTCACGTAACATTAAGGTCCGGTCATGTATTTTCATTTCCAGTTCCTCATTCAGCTTTAATATTTCCGCTTCGGCCAGTTTACGTTGGGTAATATCTGCTCTTATCGCCACATATTGGTAAGGCTTACCCTGTTCGTTCAAAAAAGGTACTATAGTAGTATCCACCCAATATATAGTCCCGTCTTTAGCTTTATTTTTCAACTCCCCTTTCCATATTTTACCATTAGCTATGGTTACCCACAAATTCCGGATATATTCTTTAGGGTGGTAACCTGAGTTGATAATGCGGTGGTCCTGCCCGAGCAGTTCTTCGCGTGTATACTTCGATATTTTGCAAAAATTGTCGTTAACGTAAGTAATCACCCCCTTTTGGTCGGTAATAGCTACTATGGCAGATTGGTCGAGGGCGTATTTATAGTCCGAAACTTCCTTCTGCGAGGCAGCAAGTGTTTTCTCGGCATCGATGTTCTCAATAAACTTACTCATGGTAAGTGTAGGTTAGTTAGGGCAAAGCTAACAAAAATCAGATACCGGTAACATATAAAATTATTACCAGAAGTTTGCCGGCAAGGCAAAACCAATCACACAAAATCTATGCGCCAAGCACAAAATAAAATGTAGCCCCTTTATTTACTTCAGCCTCTGCCCACACTCGCCCACCATGCCGGCTTATAATCCGTTGAACCGTGGCAAGGCCCACACCTGTGCCTTCAAACTCATCTGTGTGGTGCATACGTTTAAACACAGTGAATAATTTATTCGCAAACTTCATGTCGAAACCGGCCCCATTATCCTTTACATAGTATATTACTTCACCATTAACCCTTTTGCATCCTATTTCTATTACCGCATCCGGGTTCTTGCCCGAATATTTTACAGCGTTGCCAATCAGGTTCAGCCAAACTTGTTTCAGCAAACTTGCATCACATTCAGCCTCGCATAGCGGGCTAACCTGTAGTTTGAAATGCGGGTTACCGGTATTAAACTTTACTTCATCTATAACTACTTTTACTATATCATCCATACTTACCATCCGCTTGCTTAATTCCTGCTTACCTAGTCGGGAAAAATCAAGCAAATCATGAATCAGGTGGCTCATGCGCAGCGAACTATCTGCTATGATCTTCAAAAAACGCTGCCCTTCTTCGTCCAGCTTATCTTTATAATCTTCAAGTAGTATTTTGGCAAAGCCACACGTGCTGCGTAAAGGCGCCTGCAAATCATGCGACACCGTGTAATTAAAAGTCTCCAGCTCGCGGTTTGCCTCTAACAACTGCGCTGTGCGCTCTTTAACCCGCTTCTCCAGCAATTCATTCAGTGCCGATATCTCCGCTTCTGCCTGTTTACGTTCTTCTATATTACGGTAGTTGGCTATAAAGGCCTTTATGTTCTCGTCATGCAACATGTTAGATACAGTACCCTCTACCCACAGATAGTGCCCTTCTTTATGTCTGAAACGAAACTGGCTGGAATAGGGTATGCCCGGATTGTTATAGGCAGTTTCGAAAAAAGCAGATAACCCGCTCAAATCTTCAGGATATACCAGGTCGAAAATTGTTACCCCATGCAAATCTTCCAGTGTTAGCCCCATTATCTTAACTGCCGATGGGCTTTGATAAGTAATTTCGCCAGTAGCGTTTATCAGCGAAACACCATCAGTAATATTCTCCAATAGTTTACTGTATAGGTTCTCTTGCTGAATAAGTTTTGCTTTGGCCTGCTTCTTTTCAGTAACATCTACAATGCTTATTCTTATATGCGTGCTGTTATTATTAGTAACAGATACAAAATTAAGCTCGCATAATATTTCTTTACCGGTAGTGTCACACAGTATCCATTCGCAAACCAGAGCACGTTCGTGTATAAGGTGCTTTAGAATGTTAGCGGCCTTAGTAGTCGATTTCTGACCATCTGGCTGATACCTGGGACAAAAGCGTGCCGGTGTCACTACTAAGATATCAGATGGATCTATTTTAAAAAGATTTAATGCATTTTTGTTGTAATCCTGTATCAATCCGGTAGAGGCGTCTATTACTAATATGGCTTCATAAGCGTTTTCAAAAAACTGCCTGTATAGATATTCGCTCTCTAGTAATGCCCTGTTGGTGTTTTTCTGGGTAGTAATATCACGTATTATTCCGCACAAACTATCCAATTCGCCATCGCTACTTAAAGTTGGAACCATTTTCACCGACATATTGCGCGTACTCCCGTTCTTATGTACAATGCGGCAATGGTATTTAACAGGAATACCCTGTTTCAGCAAATCAGTATTCTTTTCCACTACATTTTTATCCTCAGCATAGATTATCTGGTTTAACAATGTATAGTTTACCAAAAAATCCTCGGGCTTATAGCCAAATACATCATAACACGAAGCTGAAATTCTCGTAATTTTTTGCTGTTTGTAATCTGCAAAAAGCAGTACTTCGTCTGTGCTTTCCAAAAGTCGACTGAGATCATAAATGCTTTGCTCTTGCTGACTTCTTACTACTGGGCGCCCTAAATTATCCGGCTGTTGGGTTGGTGTGTTCAAATTCATACTGTTTATTAATTGTATACTGCAAGGTTGGCACAAAAGCCAACTACATTTTATGAGAGTTGTTAGCAAAGCCAATGATTTTTATCATACACAATAGGATGCAGCCCTCCCTATCTTGCATTCGCATAAAGTAAAGAGAGGCATGGATAATGAAACGATGTTAAAATGGCTTGGGGAAAGAATACGCTACGGCAGAAAGCAGAAAAAAATTTCCCTTGATGCCCTGGCTGCGCTTTGCGAAATTGACAAAGCAAACCTGTCGCGCATAGAGGCTGGTAAAATAAATGTAACAATCCTTACTCTGAATAAAATAGCGCATCACATCTACGGTGATTTAGGAGCTCTCTTTTCCAACGAAAAGTAGATGTCAGTTTGCTATATATACAATTAAAAAAATTCGATCTATAAAAAATGGCAAGCCAAATTGCTTGCCATTTTTTATAGATTTACTGCGAAACCTTACCTGGTTAACACCACTTTGCGGGTATAAACTTCGTTGGCTGAAGATACAATGGCCGTGTAAGTGCCCGATGCCAACTGGCCCAAATCGAACTCGATACGGTTAGCGCCCTTGTTTACACCATAGTGACCTTCTAATACTTTCTGGCCTACTATGTTGTGGAACGTAATGGTAATGTCCTGTTCTTTGGTGCCGGTAATTACCAGGTTGGTTTTTGCCATGGTTGGGTTTGGTACAAACTCGGCCACACTAAAGCTTATCTCGCCGGTTAAGCGCGCACTTACTATGTCGGTGTATTCAAATGCCCCGTCGTTATCTACCTGGCGCAGGCGGTAATAGTAAACCACATTAGGGCTTACGTTCATATCATCAAATTTGTAGTTGTTCTGCACTGTAGAGTTATCGTGCCCATCTACATAGCCAATCTGTGTCCAGTTCTGTCCATCTACACTGCGCTCTACTTCAAAGCCATCGTTGTTGATTTCGATAGCCGTAGCCCAGGTTACACGGATAAACGCGTTGTTCACTGCATCGGCCTGCAGGTAAATCATCTCAACCGGCAGCGGTTGCGATACCTGTGAGCCATGCAGCCAGAACTCAGAGAATTCGGTTACCGTCATCTGCACATAGTGGTGCGTTTGGTTGCCGCCATATATCTCCTGGAAACCGGTAGCACCTGTAGTATGCTCGCCCTTTATAAGCGGGCGGCTAGGTGTGGTATTG
>DATGWP010000067.1:0-117809 GCA_035299425.1 Chitinophagales bacterium
GTTGCAGGCTTGTGTTACAAGGCTGTAAGAAGATGGTGGCAAAAACTCACCGCGCTCAGGCCGCTTATATTGTATGCTGTCAATCAACGCCTGCGGATGTTCTACACGCACCCCCAAAGCAAAGGGCTTGGCTTCTATCAATATGTTTTTGTGGTGCAGCAGTTCAAAAATATCGCGTGCCGAGTGGCCGGTGGCTAGTATTATGTTCTGACAATCCAGCTTATCGCCATCGGCACAAATGATTTTTGTAATCGTGTTTTTATCTATTACAAAATCCACCGCCTTTTTGTTGAAGTGTACTTCGCCCCCATTGGCTATAATGGTTTCGCGTATCTGCTCTATTATGCGCGGCAGCTTGTTAGTACCTATATGCGGGTGCGCCTCGTAGCCTATGCGCTCGTCGGCACCATGCTGAATAAATACATCCAGCACTTTCTTTATATCGCCTCGCTTGGTGCTGCGGGTGTATAGCTTACCATCACTGTAAGTGCCTGCCCCCCCTTCACCAAAGCAATAATTGCTTTCGGGGTTTATTTGTAAGGTACTGTGAATTTTAGATAAGTCGCCTACCCGTTCCCGGGCTGGTTTACCACGTTCTAATATAATAGGTTTAATGCCGCGCTCTAGTAGTTGCAAGGCGGCATACATACCTGCCGGCCCCATGCCTATTATATGGCAGGTTTTAGCATCGCTTACTTTTTCAAAGTTGAAAGTTCTTAATTCGGGTTGGTAGGGTTCGCCTTTTTCGTACACATCTACCTTTAGCAGCACAATTATCTGCGGCTTGCGGGCGTCTAACGATTTGCGCACCGGGTGTACGTGAGCGATATTATGAATTGAAACACCGGTGGCAATTGCCGCCTGTTTTTTTATTTCAGCGGTATCGGCCGCCTGTTCGGGCGTAAGTTTAAGTTCTATAGAGATAGGCATTGGTTAGGTTTTTATCCTAAAACGGTGGCGAAGGTAAAAAGAAAAAATATGCCACGAATGCACGAATAACAATAAAACATATTCATTCGGCACTAATAGCATTTGCCCTATTTAGTATACTACATGTTTTACATTGTTAAAAGGCTGTAAACAATCGAAGGGTTATTGTTATCTTTAGAGGAGCAAAAAAATCAGCGGTCTGAAAACAGAACCCTATAAAGATCTGACGGACGAGGAATTAATTCACCGTTACCGTAACTCCCACGAAACTACGTATGTGGGCGAGCTATACCAGCGCTACACCCACCTGGTTTACGGCGTATGCATGAAATATGTACACAACGAGATGCAGGCCGAGGACATGACCATGCAGATTTTTGAGAAGCTGATACAGGATTTAAAAAAGCACCACATCACTACTTTTAAGCCCTGGCTGCACATGGTGGTTAAAAACCACTGCATGATGCACTTTAGAAAAGAGTCAAAAGATGATAAAAAAAGGGCTAAGCTGAAGTTTGAGATCAACAATAATGTGGAAAATACCCAGGTTGATCATCTACAGGATGCAGAAGAAAAACAAAAGGAGGCTGATGACAAAAGATTTGTGCTGCAGTACCTTAAAGAGGGCATTGATGAATTGAAAGACGAACAGAGAACGTGCATTGAGTTATTTTATTTGAAAGATTGCAGCTATAATGAAATTGCCAATGTAACGGGCTTTACATTAAACGAGGTGAAGAGCAATATACAGAACGGGAAAAGGAATTTGAAGAATTATATAACCGCCAAAAACAATGAGGCACAAAACGGAAAAAATGAGGTTATCTGAGCAGGGAGTGGTTCGTGAAGAGGCGCTGTTGGCGTATCTCAACAACGAACTATCTGTTGAAGATAAGCAGCAGCTGGAAAAGCTGCTGGAGGAGGACCCGTTTGCCCAGGAGGCATTGGAGGGTTTAAAAGAGTCGGGCAAGGTAAGCGCCGCCGCGGCCGTAGTTAACATAAACAAGAAAGTGCGCGAGCGTGTAGGTATAAAAGATGCCCGCATGGTAAAAATGCATTGGAGCACGTATGCCTGGGCAGCCGTTGTGCTTGGTTTATTGATAGGTGTTGGTTTTGTAATGGTAACCTACATGGGCAATAAGCAGGAGGGGCAAATGGCTATGAACGAACCTGCCAAACAGGAAGGCGTAAACCTGCTGGAAGAAAAGAAGGAAACACCCAATATAGTATCTACAGAGATTGTTACAGATACTTTAGCACCAGCGCTTGAATCGCAACCTGTTGCGGAGTCGGGTACAATGCAGATGCGCGATGAAAATACCAATACCAGCGCCAAACCAGAGCAATTATCGTTAAAGGGTACCAGCGGCGCAGCTAATGGTAGTTCCACTAATATGGGCGCAGTAGTAAGCCCCGGCACTTATACTATGAACTCGACCATACTGGCCGATGATAAAGGCACTGCGCCGGCACCTAAGCCTACTACGAATGTGGCACGAACAGAATCCAAGCCTGCGGCTGCAAATGGTGCCCGGGAAAATGTAAGTCTGGAATCGGTAGTTACTAGCAGCAAGTACGAGAAAAAGGCTTCGGAGCAAAACCTGAAAGCGAAGGATAAACAGGTAGCCGGCTATACTACCCAAACGGTGGTTCGCGGCAGTATTATGGAGAAAGAGGAGGTAGAAAGAGTGTCGGTTGTAACTATGGATGAAGCTATGAAGAGTTTTAATAGCCAGGACTACAAAAAATCTTCTGACCAGTTTACCGAGATATTAAAGCAGCAACCTAACAATGCCGATGCGCTTTACTTTGGCGGCATAAGCGATTATATAAACGGCAACACCAAAAAGAGCGAGAAGAATTTTGATAAGCTGCTTAAAGAGGGCACAAAATTTAACGAGGGCTCTAAGTGGTATAAAGCCAACATACTACTTAAGAAGGGCAAGCGCGATGAAGCGAAGAAACTGCTTGATGAACTTTCCAACTCAGGCGGCTCGTACAAAGAGCGTGCAATAAAGAAAAAGGCAGAAATTGAGTTTTAATAAAAAACTAGCGGCCTGTAGTGTAAAGAGTATACTTATTGCCCCTATAAATCTGTGTGTCTGTGGCTAGCATTTCGTCTCTTGCAGAGCCAGTTAAATAATAACCTGTAGGTGGTACCTCGCCGGGCATAGCAATCTTTTTACCGTAGTGTCTGTACAGGTTAGCACGCAATGCCCAGTCAGAATACAAATTGCGATTGGCCGGTATTATCATTTCACCTTTAGTAAGAGGCGCAATAGCCTCCAGGTCGCGCAAAAGTTTTTCATCGCGCGAGTAAGTGCCACAGTTATAAATGCTTAATCCAACACAACCGGTAATAATAACAAGGCAGAGGCTTTGCGCGGGTAATAAAAATTTAGCACCGGTTAGTTTTCGTTCTATCCATAGTATAAGAGGTAGTATGATGCAGGAGAACCCTACAGCAAACATGGGTAACGATGGTATTAGATAATGTTTGTTTTGTTTGGCGCTTAGTGCAATGGGGGCAGATGCCGAAAGGCCAATGATGATAAACACCAGGGCAGTTTGTAATAACTGTTTGCGTGGGGCTGCTTCGCTTTTGATAAATGCTGCGAGCAGCGATAAGCCAAGCAAGGGCGATAAGGCTACTGCCATGTGTACGAATATGGTATACGGCGGCGCACTGGTATCGAACTCATGTTTAAGCGTACGGAGCAATTGCACATCGAGGTATTGCTGCAGAAAGTGTTTGGGAGCATCGAATGAAAACACCATAGCAAAAATGGCAGCCAACACTGCGAACTGTAGGGCCATGTAGGTTATGGCTTTCTGCCACTTTAAATCTTTTTCTATCCATACAAAAAAGAAAGGTACAGCCAATGGAAACAGGGCTACGGGGCCTTTGGTAAGCATAGCCAGAAAAATGAGTGCGCCACCAATGGTGGCATACAGCGCTAAGTTTTTGCCGGTACGCAGAAAAAGAAAAGATGCAATAACCGAACCGGTGGTAAAAATACTCATGGTATTTTCCATTACATTGCTGCTGTAGCCCCAGCTGGTAAGTGGAATAACCATAAACAGCAAGCAGGGCAGCCAGTTGTATTTTTTTACCTCTGTATTATTGGCGAAAAATATTTTCCAGGCAGAAGCAATTAGCAGTAGTTGAATAATAGCTGTGCTAAGCGAGTATAATTTCTCTACCCAATAACTATTACCGAGTGCTTTATAGTAAAGCGAAAGAAAGTAGGAGCTTAGCTGGGGATTGTCCCAATAGTTGGGTTGTGCGTAGTCGGCAGTTTGCGGCGCCCAGAAACTGCCAATACCATTAGCTAGGTTCAGTCCAAACAGCGCATTGTAAACCCCATCCAGGAACATGCCTTTGGTAAACAGGTTTGGCAACCACAACAGCGCTGCGAATGCAATAACCATTAGTAAAGGCAGTGACAGCTTATTCACAGGGGAAATATAGTTGCTTTTTCCGTTGGCTAAAGCCAACGGCAATGATGATAAACGGAATTCTGCTCAGTTAAAACGGGCTAAAGCCCGTTGGTCCAAAGAGGTTAGCCGCGAAAATATATTGCCCTTACTTGCCTTTGCGCCAGCAGTTGTCAAGGTGGTCGTCTACTATGCCCACAGCCTGCATAAAGGCATAGCAAATAGTAGAGCCCCGGAACTTAAAGCCGCGCTTGCCCATATCTTTGCTCATAGCATCACTGATAGCTGTTTTGGGTTGAATATCGCGGAGTGATTTGATGGAGTTTTTTAATGGCTTGCCGCCTACAAAACTCCATACGTATTTATCAAACGAGCCAAATTCTTTTTGCACCTCCATAAACCGGGCGGCGTTATTTATAGCAGCGCGTATCTTTAGCTGGTTGCGCACTATGCCGGTATCCTGCATCAGGGCTTGGTATTTCTTCTCATCGTATTTGGCCACCTTCTTTACATCGAAGTCAGCAAATGCCTTGCGGAAGTTTTCGCGCTTTTTTAAAATAGTAAGCCAGCTTAAACCCGCCTGAAAACTTTCGAGTATTAAAAACTCAAACAGCACTTTATCATCATGCACAGGCCGGCCCCATTCCTGGTCGTGATATTTTACATAAAGAGGGTCGCCCAGGCACCAGCCGCAACGTACTTTGCCGTCTGTTGGCCCGGCATACTTAACCGGTGTTGGTGCTTTGGTGGCTTCTTTCTTTTTTACACTTTTCTTCGTTGCCATTGTATTTTGTCTTTTTTGCCGACTAATTATCTCATCATATCAAACCGTTGCGTATCTAATCTAATCAAGATAAACAGCAACACCGTAAACGAAAGTAGGGCCGACCCCCCGTAACTTATGAAAGGTAACGGGATACCTATAACCGGTGCCACGCCTATTACCATACCCACATTAATAAGAAAGTGAAAGAACAGAATACAGGCTACACAATAGCCATACACACGGCTGAACCGCGAGCGCTGTCGCTCGGCAAGAAACAGTAGCCGGAAGAATAAACCTACGAATAGAATAATGATGACAGAACAACCTACAAAGCCAAACTCCTCCCCCAGTGAGCTGAAGATAAAATCGGTGCTTTGCTCGGGGACAAATTTTAGTTTAGTCTGCGTACCCTGCAGGTAGCCTTTGCCAAGCACGCCACCCGAACCGATGGCAATAATAGATTGCTTGATGTTCCAGTCGCGGCCCTCTTGGACTTGCTTGCCCAACAATACGTTGATACGGTCTTTTTGGTGCGGCTTTAGTTTGCCAAAAGCATAATCTACCGAAAAAACAAAAACAGATGCTGCCAGCCAAAGCCCGAGTATTATCCAGATTAGTTTGCGGTTTCGGCGCGAAAAATAAATGATGAGCAACGCAATGCCGAAAAGTACCCCTACCAGTATATATTTTGAAAACAGTAACGCCAACAGGCCCAACACAGCTACCGATGCCCCTATAATGAGAAAGTAAGACTCTAAACCCTCGCGGAACAACACCAGCGCCAGTGCCAGGAACACAATAGCCGAACCGGCATCGCCTTGTATCAAAACTATACCCATAGGTATTACAATCCAGGCAAAGGCTTTCCATTTATCGCGCCATTTGCGTATGTCTACACTTAGCCCGCTCATGTATTTGGCAAGCCCGAGGCTTACACCAAACTTGGCAAACTCTGATGGCTGCACTTTAAACGCCCCCAGGTTAAGCCAGTTCTTTTGTCCGTGACTGGAATCGCCTACTACCATTACCAGGAATATTAAGAGCAACACCACTGCGAAAATGGGATAGGAAAGAGTTACGTATAGTCGCGAATCCATCAGTAGTATTACAAACGCAATTATTACACTGGCTATCATCCACTGAAACTGCTTGCCGCTGGGTATCGATGTATCGAAAATGCTTTTCTCGCTGCCACCTGCCGATGCCGAATAAATAATGAACCACCCGCATATAGTAAGCAGGGCATACATTATTACTGTAAGCCAGTCAAATTTACCGGTAAGCGATTCCTGCTTTTTCAATTTCCCGTTTATTAATTAGTTACTCTACTGCCTCTGTGCTTAAGCCCGCGCTCTTATTTGTCTGCACCCCATACTTATGTAGCAGGTTGCTGTTAAACATTTTTTCCTGCAGCGGTATTCTTTTGGTTTGTATGGTGTCGTTCAAATATTTCTCTACCATTAAGCTGGCAATAGGTGCGGCAAAATCGGACCCATAGCCCCCGTTTTCTACCACTACAGCTATGGCAATTTTAGCATTGTCTTTGGGAGCAAAGCCGGCAAACATACTGTGGTTATCGCCGTGCGGGTTTTGCGCGGTACCTGTTTTGCCACACAGGGTTATGCCCTCGCACCGCGCCGAGCGGGCCGTACCGGCCTCTACCACCTGGAACAAACCTTCGTTAACGGGTACAAACCACTGCTTCTCTACCATACACTGGTGTCTCTCATATTTATGCGTTACATCTTTGTTGGTTACAGGGTCGGTTATCTTTTTTACTATGTGTGGTGTAATGTAATAGCCCATGTTGGCCATGCAGGCATACATATTGGCCATCTGTATAGGTGTAACTAATATTTCGCCCTGGCCAATACCTAATGATATGATAGTAGCAAAACGCCAGCGGCGGGCGCCATAAATTTTATCGTAATACTTTACCGATGGTATGTTTCCCCCCACCTCGCTCGGTAGGTCCACCCCGGTTTTAGCGCCCAGGCCAAAACTGTTGCAATAGCGTTTCCATTTATCGTAGGCTTCAGCCGTGCCGCCATAAGCGTTATTATCCAAGGTGTTGCGAAACGTTTGCACAAAGTAAGGATTGCAGCTTTGCGCCAGGGCATACTGCACATCGCCCGGCGATGGGTGATGGTGCGAGCAATGCACCGTAACACCACTTATAGTATAAGCGCCGTTGCAGGGCAAAAAATGGTTGGCTGGTTGTACTCCTTCATTCAGGGCAATTAAGGCCACTATGGGTTTAAAGGCAGACCCCGGCGGATAGGTAGCCAGCGTAGGCCTTGAGTACAGCGGCAGCAGTGAATCGGTAAGCAGGGCATTAAAATTTTTACCACGCACGGCACCACATAGCAGGTTAGGATCGTAGCCGGGGCTGCTTACCAGCGCCAGTATCTCGCCTGTCTCTGGTTCTATTGCCACCACACTGCCCTTCTTATTAGCCATTAGCTTTTCGGCATACTCCTGTAGTTTAATATTAAGCGTGGTTATTACATTATCGCCCGATATGGCCAGGGTATCATACTCCCCATTGCCAAAGCTGCCAACATCGCGCCCGTTTACATCAAAGAAGGAGAATTTCTTTCCGCGCTTGCCGCCCAGCTCTTTCTCATATACTTTCTCTATACCGCTTTTGCCTACATAGTCGCCGGGCTTGTAGTAATCGTTAGATGCCGCAATCTGCCTTTCGTCTACTTCACCAATATCGCCCAGTATGGTAGCCGCTACACGATGAGGATATTTACGGATAGTACGCACCTGCCCGTAAAAACCGGGAAACAGGTACATATACTCCTGCAGGCGCGAGTAATCTTTTAGCGACATCTGCTTGGCAAACACATTAGGCACCCGCATGTAACCCTTTTGCTTTTTCATTTTCTCAAACCGCTCCAGCACATCCTCTTTGGTTATGCCCAGCAGCTCGCACATTTTAAGGGTATCGAACCCTTTGGCCTTTTTGGTTTCGCTGGGGGTTACCATCAGGTCGTAGATGGCCTCATTAAATACTATCAGCTCGCCGGTGCGGTCGTAAATCATACCGCGGGTAGGGTATACATCAAGTTCCTTAATAGCATTATCTTTAGCCAGTGCTTCGTACTTGGTGCTTATTACCTGCAAAAAGAACAGCCGCACCATAAAAATTGCGGCAAACACCACAATAATTATCCGGATAACCTGGTAACGATTTTTAAATAAATCTTTAGTCACAAATAAATGGCAGGTTGCAGTTTAAACGAATCTCCTTTTCTTCTTCGATGAAAACAGGAAGAGAAAAATCAGCATAAAGATGATAGAAACAAGGGTGCTAACCAAAATTTTAACCAGTAATAAGAAAAAATTGAGGAACGTAGCCGCCTCTACCAAAAAATAGAAGCTCAGGTAAAGTATCATGGTTATGCCCAGGTACACTATAAACCAGCCAACACCCTGTGCATACACATTGGGGCTAATTTCAAACTCGGTGCCTTTGGGGGTAATTATGTTAATAAGGAATGGGCGCAGGTAAGCCACCAACAGGCATGCGGCAGCGTGCATACCTATAGAGCCCATAAATACATCGAGGAGCAAACCGGCACTAAAACCAATAAGCATTAATAGCCAGCGCGGTGTTTCAAAAGGCAATAACAACACAAACAAAGGGAACACATATGGGTTTACAAACGAACTGAAATTGATATTGCTGAAAATCAATATCTGCGCCAGTAGCAGCAGCAATAGCCGGAATATGTTTACGGGAATCTGGTTAAGCATAATTTAAACGCAGCGAAAGTAAAAGAATAGGGCTATTGATTGCTTGTATTAAATAACACATAGTGTGAGTAACTGGCGGTTGGTAGTACGCCCGCCTGTTATTCATTTGGGGCGTATTACAAACGCTGTTTAGAAACAAAATATTTCGTGCTAAACAACGGGCATTCAAAAATTAATTTAAATTTATAAGGTAATAAACACACCGCATTATGAAGAAGAACAAACCTATAGCCGGATACCATATTTTGATGATACTTTCTGCCGTAGATGGAAAGTTTAATGTGAACGAAGACCTGATTATTGAAAAATGGCTGGAGAAGGAATTTCCGCTGCGCGTAAATTTAGATAAGGAAACAGAACTGCTAAGCAAGCTGAACCCCGACGAATACATGATTCACTTTCAAAAGTGCATGACCGATTTTTATGAGGACAGCACCGAAGAAGAGCGGATAGACCTGATAGATTACGCCATACAATTGGCCAAGGCCGATAAGCGGATTACCTACGAAGAGAACATCTTTATCAATGAGTTGTTCAACGAATGGACCGAAACCTCGATAGAGTAGGAGATGAGCCAGTCAGACATTACGGGATTTACGGGTGTAGCCATATTGCTATTGGCCTACCTGCTCAACCTTGTAAAAATCAACGATTACAAAAAGCGGATATACCTCACCATGAACTTTATAGGTGCAGGGCTGGCATGCCTGGCGTCGGTAATGATAGACTACAAACCCTTCATTATCCTCGAAGGTACCTGGTCGCTGGTTTCGTTTATGGCCTTGTTAGGCACGCTACGAAAGACTAAATAATTTCCTGGTTTTTCACCTCCAGAATATACCCGCTTTTGGGCAGATTAATTATTGATACATTAGTGTCATGCTGCAAGTGCTTACGTAATTTTACCACATACACATCCATACTGCGGCCGGTAAAGTAGGTTACCTCCTTCCATATTTTACGCAATATATCTTCACGCTTCACCAGCTGATTTTTGTGGTCACAAAACTCTTTTAGCAACTCAGCTTCTTTAGGCGAAAGCACTTCTTTGCTACCATTAAGCGAAAGCGACCTGGCCGAAAAACTGAACTTGTATTTACCTATATCATAGCTATCCTGTACGGGTTTGCTATCCACTTTTTCGGTGCGCTTAAGTATCGCTTTTATTTTATGCAGCAGTATGTCGGCATCTACCGGCTTTACAATGTAGTCGTCGGCACCAGTTTGGTAGCCGTTCAGCATATCGTCTTTGCGCGCCTTGGAAGTAAGAAAGAAGATAGGGATGCTTTTATTCTCTTTCCGTATCTGGTTAACCAATTCAATACCATCGCGCTTGGGCATCATAATATCCAGCACGCAAATATCGAAATGGTGGTTGCGGAATGTGTTCCATCCATCCACCCCATCTTTTGTATGTATTACATCAAAGCCATTGAGGGTTAAGTAGTCTTTCAATATTTTGCCAAAGCTGATATCATCTTCGGCTAATAATATGCGGGGTTTTTTCTCTTCCATAAATTATGCGGTTGGTAATTCAATAAAAAAACGGCTGCCTTCGGCCAGAGTACTTTCTACCCAAATCTTTCCACCGGCACCTTCTATAACGCTTTTGGCAAAGCTAAGGCCAAGGCCAAAGCCTTTTACATCGTGCCGGTTGCCGGTATGGGCACGGTAAAATTTCTCAAACACATGCTTTTGGTCCGCTTTGCCTATTCCAATACCCGAGTCGGCCACGCAAAGCACTGCGCTCTGTGGCTTTTGTTGCAGTATTATTTTTATTTGAGGTGCTTCCTTTGAATACTTCAAAGCATTGTCCAGCAGGTTACAAATAACCCCGCGCAACATATCTTTACCGGCATATACAAAAATATTTTCTGCCGGTACCACAGCCTCAATGGTACCCCCATGCTGTGTAACCAGGGGGTCAAAAAGCTTTACTTCATCACGCACTAATTCGTTCAGGTTAATTTTTTCATACCCCTGGTGCTCATTGTTATTGCTCTCTGTAACTGCTGATTCCAGTATTCTATCTACATGGCGCGATAATTTTTTCACCTCCCCTTTTATCATACCCGAGTACTCATTCACCATATCAGGTTGTGAGCTTACGCCCGCAAGTAAAAGTGTATCGGCCGTCATAGATATAGTAGCCAAAGGAGTCTTTAACTCGTGGGTCATATTATTTATAAAGTCATTGGTTATTTCCGATATCTTTTTTTGCTTAAAAATAAGATGCAGCGAATAGGCAAATGCAGCCACTATAACAAATGTAAAGCAGATAGAAAGCAGTAACATGCCTGCCAGCGACGAGAAAATATATTGAAACCGCGCCGGAAAATTAACCAACAGCAGCGAGCTGGCTTCTATAAAATCGGTAGCCAGCAAAGGCGATTTGTAAGCAAAATCCCGAAGCGGACTTTCCGATGCGGCTTTGTTTATCATCAGCGTATCGCCTTTGGTGCAATAGGTAGCAAAATCGAAATTGGAAGGCAGGCCGGCTTCTTTAAATTCCTTACCTATAGAAGCTCGTATTTTTGCCGAGTCTATTACATCATAAATATCCTTCGCATCCATTTGGCTCATGGCGTATTCATCGGCCACACATTGTACAATGTTCATCAGGTTGCTTTTGCTGCCCGGTGCCGATGGCGTGCTGGGTGGCATGGGCGGTGCCACCGGTGCAGCGGGAAGCATAAAGGCTGCATCCGATACTATTGGTTCCGGTTCCTCGCCAAGCACATTGATGGTGGCTATTTCCTGCTGGCCATTGTCGTTTACATTCACCATAGCAATTACCTGCCGGTTGCGGTGTACGCTGCGCATATTCATGTTCGCGTCCAATGCCTCTTCTCCACACACTAGTACCGAGCTTTGTGCCCTCACTTCTTCCTGCTCTACTTCGCTATCGTTTATGTTTATCATAAACTTGTAAAAGCCGGGGTCCTGCTTCATTACCTGCTTGCGCGCTGCCGAATCTTTCTCCAGCTTTTCGGTTATCAGGTGTACTCCGTATTTGCTTTCCAGGTCGGCCGATACTCGAATCATGGCCATTTTTACACTGCGGTCAAACTGTTCCTGTTTTAGCAGCACCGCATTGCTTATCCATAAAAACTGGATAACGGTAACACCTATAAGCGCCAGGCTCATAAGCGCAATTAAGATGCGTATACTTTGTTTCGATTTCATATAACCACCCAAAAATAAAGCCTTATGGCCACTGTTATTTACTTTAACGTTTCATTAACCAGCCTTAACCCTTCATTAACCCAAAGCCACGCGCTACTGCGGCATCTTCGTGTTGTAAAACGGTTATTATCCCATTTAAATTATACGGAATGAAAAGAATAAAACTACATCTGCTTTTTCTACTCCTGATTTTTATTCAAACCGGCTTTGCACAACATAGCAAAGATAACAAGGCTGAAAAATACAGGATTAAGATAGTTAAAAATGAGAATGGAAAAGAGCAGGTGATTGACCAGACCTTTGCCACCCGTGAGGCTATGGTTGATTTTATCCGGTCAAACGAGCTGGACATGCCCGAAAGTCCACCCACACCCCCTGTAGCTCCGGCACCGCCCTGTGCACCAGCAGCACCAACTACAGTTAAGTGCCAGAAAGAAGTAAAAGAATGCCGCAAAGTGGTTATAGTAGAAAATGAAGAAGGCGATAAGGCCTCACAAGCAAAAACTAAAATCATTACTGAAAACATATCACTGGCCGGTGACCGCGAAATAATAGAAAGGGAGCTTGAAAATACAGACGGTGAAGAAGTAAAAGTGATAATTATTAAGCGCTCGCCGAAGGCCAAGCAAAAAGTGATAGAGATAGAAACAGAATTAACAGATGAAACCACGGAGGCTGAGGGAAAAACAGCAGAAAAGGCACCGGTTACTATCAGCGGGTTAAAATTATACCCAAACCCCAACAAAGGCGAGTTCAACATTGTGTTTAACACCAGTAAACCTACCGATGTAAAGCTACGCCTGAGCGGCCTAAACGGCAAAGAGGTTTACAGCGAAACGCTGAAAAACTTTAGTGGCCATTTTGAAAAAACAATTACACGGCCCAACCTTACACCTGGTATGTACATACTTGATGTAGAGGCAGAGGGCATTAAAGAGTCTACGCGAGTAGAAGTGCAGTAGGTTAAGAATCGGTTATCGCAAATATCATTTTGCTTACTGCATGGCCGGTAGATTTTTCTACCGGCTATTTTTTATTACTCTTCTGCCGCACACATTATTTTTTCGCTGAGCACATACCTGGCAATTGCATCGCCCATGGCCTTGTAGCCTTCGGTGTTATGGTGCAGATCGGTTTTCCAATAATAAGCCGAAGAGTTTTGTTTTGTAATTGCACCAGACCGAACAAATTCTGTTTTCAGGTTCACAATTCGCAAAGATTTATCTGCAGCAAGTTTTTCAGCTAATGAATCTAAGGCAAAATCGCCGGATATGATTTCTTGTTCGCGCGGGTGAAAAACCACTACCAGGTTAAAGTTTTTTTGCTTAGCCAGTTTATCAAATTGCTTAATACAAAAACTAATAGAATCGAGAGCTTCTTTTCCCCTTTGCGCTTTCTCCTTAAAAGTCAGCATAGTCCAGTCTAAATTATGCGAACTATGCATTATTGCCCTGAAAATAAAACTAACTGCATACAGCCTCTCCCAGGCTGGGGGGCTGTTAAACTGTAGTTTGCCGCCTGGCTTAAACCGGTCGCGGCCGCCCTTTATAATTATATCATCTATATCGCTGGAGTTAACACAGAGCACCACCGTATTAGGGTGATACTCTTCCAACAGTTTTTCCAAAACCAGGTATTCAAAAAACACATCGCTGCCCTTAGCCCCGGCGTTAAATGTGCGCACCTTGCAATTGCTTTTTGCATTCATATTCCTTTCAAAAAACCTAAGCCAGGTTGAATCGCCATGGGTACCTGTGCCCTCGGTAAAGGAATCACCCAGGCCTATTACCAAATGTGCAGTATCATCTGCCAATGGTGGCTTTTCGCCCTCTCTAAACCCTTGCGAATTATACTTGTGTTCCCAATGGCGTGAGCCTATACCGGTTTTCTCCATGCTATTAGGTTCATTTTTTAAATACCAATAATTGGTTTGGCCAAAGAGGTATGTTTTAATATCGCACCAATCGTATATGTATGAGTAAAAAGAAAAATAGGGAGCGCCGAGTTGTTCAGAATAAACCAGGTTTTTTTTGAAGATATACCTCAACGCGTATTCACCACAGAAAAGGGTGAGGCAGGTTGTTACAATTAATACTTTAAAATTGGGATTTATAGATGCCTTAAACCGATTGCTTAAAACATCTATAAACAGAATGGCCGAAATACACAGTGTAATATAGAATAGTGTAGTAGTAGCCGGGGTAGCTATGCCGAAATAAAGAAGAATGCCAAACTTTAGCACATACCAGACAAATACTAACCATGCAGCAACAGCAATAAATTTTTCCAAAACAGCGGGGGCGGTTTAATTTATTTGGTTTTATAAATTTATAAAACAAATTTATAAAATATTGTATTTATTTTATTACCCATTAGTAAAGTGCATTTTACGAGGTTTAGCACATAGGCCGGCAAGGGGTTGCTACCGGTTTTCGTTACAGTTTGTTAGCAATGGCTTAGCCTGCGCAGGATTTCCTATCTTCGCCGCCCAATTGATATATGAAAGACAAAACAAAATTCGGAATAGATAACACTATCGTGCATGTTGAAACCGCTGTGCTTGTAACGTTTGTACCAAAAGAGCAAAGCGATGAGCAAACCACAGAATACCTGGATGAGCTGGAGTTTTTGGCAGAGACGGATGGAGTAAAAACCCTTAAACGGTTTACACAGCGCCTGCCACACCCCGATAACAAAAGTTATGTAGGCAAGGGTAAACTGGAAGAAATACGCGCGTATGTAGAAAGCCATAATGTTGACCTGGTACTGATAGATGATGAGATTTCGCCCTCGCAGCAGCGCAATATAGAGGAGGTGGTAAAGAAACGCGTGCTGGACCGCAGCATGCTTATACTCGATATTTTTGCCCAGCGGGCCCGCACGGTGCAGGCTAAAACACAAGTGGAGCTAGCTCAGCTACAGTATATGCTGCCCCGACTGAAAGGTATGTGGACCCACCTTGAAAGACAGCGGGGTGGTACAGGTACGCGTGGTGGTGCGGGTGAAAAGGAAATAGAAACTGACCGCCGGATGGCCGAAAAGAAAATTACCCTGCTGAAAGATAAACTAAAAGAGATAGATAAGCAGAATGTAACGCGCCGCAAAAGCCGCGGCGAAATGGTGCGGGTAGCGCTGGTAGGTTATACTAACGTGGGCAAATCTACCCTGATGAACCTGTTGGCCAAGGAAACTGTGTTTGCCGAGAATAAACTGTTTGCCACGCTTGATACTACAGTGCGCAAGGTTACTTTTAATACTATCCCCTTCCTGTTAAGCGATACGGTTGGTTTTATCCGCAAACTGCCTCACCATTTGGTAGAGAGTTTTAAATCGACACTGGACGAAGCGCTGGAGGCAGATATATTATTGCATGTGGTAGATATATCGCACCCGGCTTTTCAGGACCAGATGAATGTAGTAAACGAGATATTGAAGGAGCTTAAATGCGACGATAAACCGGTTATCATCATTTTCAATAAAATGGATTTGTATGAGCAAAAGCAGTATGATGAGTTTTTGCCCGATGATGTGAAGAAAAGCCTGCTGGAAGAGTTAAAGCAAAGCTGGATGGCTAAAACGCACGATAACTGCATTTTTGTTTCGGCCATACAAAACCGCAACACTGCCGACCTGCGCGAGTTGTTGTTCCAAAAAGTAAAGAAACTATACTTAGAACGGTACCCTTACAAGGCCGGCTACTGGACCGATTACACCGAGCAGAATTTTGAAGGGCAGGAGGAGGAGTAAAATCAGATTAGACTTCTGAAGTTGTAAAAACTTCGGAAGTCTAAAAATAAAAGCCCCTTCCGGAAACCGGAAAGGGCACCAACCAACAAAAAGTAATTGCGATAACCTGTTTGTGTGGCGGAGAATTCTTACTGCTTTACTACCAGCGTATCTGCAATTTTATCGTGCAAGCCCTGGTTCCGTTCATCGAATAGTATCATGATATAGCCTATGCCTAAAATGGCTGAGGACAGAATTTTAGAAAGGTTGCGCAGCAAGGCTTTAGAAAAATCGAGGCGTTGACCGTGCTCATCGGTCACCTTAATGCCCATAGCTATTTTGCCAATGGTAGCCTGGTAGCGCGATGATTCCATTTGCGCGTAGTACAAAAACACCAGCACCAGTTTCCAGAAGCCAAGGCCCAGTAAGCTCCAGCTAAAATCCCACGATAGCAGGCAAAATACTGTAGATACTACCAGGTGGTCTATAACAAAGGCCATCAACCGGCGCGGTGCTGTGGCATATTGATTGTTGAATGATATTACTTGCATGGTATACTATTTAATGTGTTTTTCAATTGTTCTATTCTACTTTTTTAACCTGGCCTACTCCTGCCACGTCCATTTCCTTTACCAGGCCCGGGCCTTTGTAATACAGCGTGCCTACCGATTCTGAACGGATATAGAATGCACTATCGGCATATACTTCGGCTGTGCCTATAGCGGTGTTGTGTATCATCAGCGTGCCCGCCTTTAACCCATAAGCAGATAAGGTGCCTACGCTTTTGTTGTTAATACGCGCCTCGCGCACTTTGCCCTTAAGCGTAGTAGCGCCTACCGAGTTAAAATTTGTGCGCAAAAAATCTGCTTCAATTTCAAGGTTTAGCTTGCCTACCGATTCTGAATTTACCTGTAGCGAATCGAGCTTAAGCGGCCCCCAGGTAGTAAGCGAACCAACGGATTTGAACTCCAGCTCATCTATCTTTTTAAGATTAATAAACACCTTTATTTTTTTCGACTTATCGGTTAAAGCGTTGTCGTCCATAGTTATGCTTAGCTTGTCTCCATCGTTAGTTACATGTATATGCTGTTGCACATCTTCTTCGGCCTCTACCTTTACGCTTTCCATGCCACTGCCATCCTGAGAAAGCTCTACCGGAAAAATCCCTTCCACATATATTTTACTAAAGGACCTAACTGAGCGGATTTGGGTAGCTACTTTATCGCCACCTTCATGCCTTTTTTCCTTTTTGTCTTTTCCACGGCAGGCACTCAGCATTAGCAAGCTCATACCCAGGGCCGAGAAAACGATTAACGCAATTATTAGTTTCATAGTGTTGGTTTGTGGTTTTACTATTAGTAGTCGCCTTTATCTTTGCCGCCCTTATCCTCTAGTTTTTCTTCCAGTTTTTGAACCTTCTCTTCCAGTTCATCGGCTTTGCGCTCCAGGCGGTCTTCTGCCTTCTCTGCATTAAAGTGGTTTTCGCCGCGTATACATTTTACTTTACCGTTTTCTACCGTCCAGGTAGTATTGGCAAAGTAAGTATCGTCATAGCTGCCATCGCCCTTTACTGTAGCTGCCCAGCGGTCTATGTTGTCGGCAAAGCTTATCTGCTTGCCCTCTGGTATATGTATGCGCACTTTTACATTCTGCGCGCGGTATTTACCGTTGCGGTCAAGTATTACCAGGCCGGGCAGGTTAACCATGCTATCAGTTTGTGAAAAGCCATACGGTGAATAGGTTGTATTCTTAATAGCATCGGCCTTGTTACGCCCTTGTGCATTTACAATGGTTTCTACATAAAACGAATCGTTAACCGATGGCATTAATTGTAACGATGGTTCATCCACAATGATGGGTTCATTACCATCTGTTATATCATGTCCATGTATAATTATTCCACCTGCGTTTACCTTATCGTCTTCATCTTCGGTTATTGGCAACTTAACCCCGGCCGAGTCTGTTAGCTGTACAGTAAGCGTACCATTAGCCGGTTGCATAAGCGCAACTTGCTGGCGTTTGGTACCGGTGGTTTTAAACTCCATACCTGTTTGCACAGCCACGTAACCAATCATAAATACACCAACCCACCAGGCTGCCAGCAATACCCACTTAAGCCATGGGGCACGACCGCGGCCTTTGCCAAGCAAACCGCGTAGGGCGGCATACACAATACCTATAAGCGGAGCGCCAATAAACAAAGCCGCACCAATTTTTGCCATGGTTATTATACCGGGATTGTTTACCAGCAAATGAGGGGCACTGTTAAGTATTTCGTTACCTACAACAGTAACACCAAATAATGCCAGCAGCAGCAGGGTTAAAGCGGCCAGGGCTACAAAAATTATAATGCCGGCAATAAACTTGAGAAACAAAAGTGTAACCACTACCACCAGGTTCCACATCTTTTCAAAAAACGAATTATCATTTACTATTCCGTTTATCGATTCGCCGGTACGCGTTGCTGCATCTTTAATTTCCTTCTCTATAGTATTGATGTTAACCGGTTCGCCTTTCATCTGCAGTTTTTCGGCAGATGTAAGCGCCTTAGGCACCACTATCAACAACAGCAGGTATAACAAAATGATAGCGCCCGATGTAACGAATATCAGGATAATGGCTGCAATACGCATCCAGGCCGGGTCGTTTATACCAAAGTAGTGGCAAAGGCCTGCAATTACACCTCCTACTTTTGCATCGTCTGCATCACGAAACAATCTTTTCTTTACCGGTGCGGTATAAACCGGAGGTGTTGTGTAAGTAGTCGATTGTTCGGCACCGGCGGCAGATGCTACCGGCTCTGTATCTTCTCCGGCAATATCTTCCGGCTTGCCCATAGCATCTACTACTGCCTGCACTTCTACAATACTAATTACCTCTTTGCGGCCTGCCAGTTTTGCGTTCAGCATTTCGGCAATACGCGCCTCTATATCGTGCAGTATTTCGTCGCGCTCTGTTTCGCTTTTAAACTTTCGCTTAAGCGCTTCCAGATAGTTATGCAGCAGTTCAAAAGCATTCTCATCTATAATGAATGCGAAACCACCTAAATTTATGTTCAATGTCTTTTTCATGTTGGTTGATTTTGATTTTTATGACCGGTGTGGTGCGCCGGCAAAGTTTTAATCCTGGTTGGGTTGGGTTGGTTTTTTAATAATCTGGTTTACCGATTCGGTAAGCTCTGTCCAGCTTTCTATAAGCGCGGCCAGGGTTTGCCTACCCTCTTCGGTAAGCGTAAAATATTTGCGCGGCGGGCCCGATGTAGATTCCTCCCAGCGGTAAGCCAGCAGTCCATCATTTTTCAGGCGGGTAAGCAATGGGTACAAAGTACCTTCCACTATCAGCAGGCGCCCTGCTTTCATCCGCTCTATAATTTCGGTGGGGTAGTGTTCGCCATCCGAAAGGATAGAGAGAATGCAGAACTCCAGCACTCCCTTGCGCATTTGCGCTTTTGTGTTTTCTATATTCATAAAACTTTGTTTTCGATTACGCTGATAAATACAATTGATTACACGGATTAAATGCCGGTGTTTATTTTGTAGTTATCTGCAGGTTAACATTCACTTCCTTTTTCTTCCCGTCTTCCTCCATATTGATTGTTATATCTTTCAATGCTTTGTTCAGGTCATTCTCCAGGTCTTTCATACCAGGCGGCAGGTCTATGGTTGCCTTTCCGTTTTTATCCAGCTTCACATGTATGTCTACTTTCTTTTTGTTTTTATCTCCGTTGCCGGCAAAAGCTGAAACCGGTAGCAGGGCAATAAGGAGTATGAAGATTTTTGTTTTCATTTTTTTGATTGATTACACAGATTAGAAAATGATTCCTCAGCTAAATACATTTTGATTATGCTACGCGGAACTTAACCACCAGCACAAATTTTTCAGTAGGGGTACAAGATTTAAGTTTCATTTCCTTTAAAGTATTTACCACATACTTTTTCAGTTCAGGGTTTGCAGAGTTGATTTCGTACAGGGTTACCTTACCGCTTTCATCTACCGCCACCAAGGCCTTTACATCATTAGCCTCTGAGTTTTCGGTTACAAAATCGGGGCAGGTAATGCTGCGGATAATTTCGCGGCGTACATTTTCTTTGTTGGCCTTTTCAATAGTTACGGTGTTACCGGCAATGGCCAAACTGGTAAAGAACAAAAGGCTGGCAGATAGAGCGATGGTTTTGATTTGAGATTGCATATGTTTTGGTTTAGAATGTTTAATCAGCTACTTGACGATGCAAATATATGGTCATTGAAAGGTATTATGCAACACATAGTACTGTATTTTAACAAAAATCTATTTAATCTATTGATTATCAATTATAGATTTTCTGTTAAATTTTAATTGTCCTAAAAATTGTGCTATAAAAAGAGGCACTTTGTTTAAAGATTGGCATTGGCTTTGACTTAGAGTGAGTCATTTTTACAAAACTAAACCAACCAACTATGAAGAAAGGACTTTTACTCTTTGCCTTAATGATGACAATTGGGGCACTAATAGCACAGGACACCACAGGTATTGTGCAAACAAGTCGCAAAAAGAAGCCAAAATTTGTTTTTGGGGGCGATGGAATATTTCTGGCAGATTCGGCATGGCGTGTAGGCGGCTTCGCTGGCTTTAGCATAAGCCAAACCGCCCTTTACCAATGGGCGCCGGGGGGTAGCAACAATTTTTCTTTTCTGCTAACTGCGGGTGTATTTGCCAATTACAAAAAAGGCAAGAGCATTTGGGATAACAGTTTTGATTGCAAATGGGGTATGGTAGCCAACGGACTAATACGAAATAAGGCGCTGGCCCAAAGCAACCTGCAAAAGAACATCGACATTCTTGCCCTTAAAACCATGTATGGTTACCAGATAAAAAACACCCTGTATGCAGCTGCCAAACTTAATTTCGAAAGCCAGTTCTCGCCTAGCTACGATTACTCGCTTACAGATACCAGCAACGGCAGGTTCCGCAGATATACTATTTCAAAATTTGCTGCACCGGCCGTACTAACCATAGGCCCCGGTTTAACCTATAAGCCTAAGGAGTATTTCACATTATTCTTTTCGCCGGTAGAGGGCAAAATGACATTTGTAACGCCCGATAGCCCCGGTAGAGATACAGCTACCGCAGGCGATGGCACTTTCCGCGATGCCTACTACACCAATGTAGACGAAACCCGCTATGGCTTAAAGAGGGGCGACTTTTTTATGGGCGAACTTGGTTGGGAGCTAGACTTGTTGTTTCAAAAAGATATTGTAAAAAATGTAAACTGGAAAAGCCACCTGAACATATTTGGCGCTTATCTTAATGCCAGCTACAATACAGTATTGCCTAAATACTATAGCGATGAAGACTCGCTTGGGTTTATTACCGCTAAAGAAAGCAACAAATATATACCTACCGTGAGATGGGATAACGATATTATATTTAAAGTAAATTCATGGCTAAGCGCTTCATTATCGGTTAGGCTGGTTTACCAGTATAACGCCCTGACCCCGGTAGATAAACGCAAAAATGAAACCGGCGCCAAAGGCCCGGATGGCATAACCGATAAAGATAAATACGGCAACACTATTTCGGCATATAACAGGCTGCAGATATTTGAGCAGTTTGGTATTGGCTTGATGGCAAAGTTTTAAGATTTTATAATCACAATATTTGAGAAGGGGCGCCCGCGGCCCCTTCTTTTTTTATATCATTACCACCCAATGATTTTGCTTAACAAAATTTGATTTTTAACAAGTGTATGGGCTAATATATTTGTGCCCCACATAAAACAACAACTATGGAAGTGATATCAGGAAATACCACTGTAGACATTGCAGCGCTGAACGAAAAAATAAACCGCGAAAGTGCGTTTGTAGATGTGCTTAACCTGGAACTTGGTAAAACCATTGTAGGCCAAAAATATATGGTTGAGCGCCTGTTGCTTGCCATGCTTGGCAATGGCCACATTTTGCTGGAGGGTGTACCCGGCCTGGCAAAAACACTGGCTATTAAATCGCTGGCCTCTGCCATACATGCTAAGTTTAGCCGCATACAGTTTACACCCGACCTGCTGCCTGCCGACCTGGTAGGAACCATGATATACAACCAGAAGGAGAATGATTTTGTAGTAAAGAAGGGCCCCATCTTTGCCAACTTCGTATTGGCCGATGAAATTAACCGCGCCCCCGCCAAGGTGCAATCGGCGCTGCTGGAAGCCATGCAGGAAAAGCAGGTGACCATAGGCGATAACACCTATAAAATTGAAGACCCGTTTTTAGTACTGGCAACACAAAACCCTATCGAACAGGAAGGAACCTACCCGCTGCCCGAAGCGCAGGTTGACCGCTTTATGCTTAAAACGGTTATTACTTACCCTAAAAAAGAAGAAGAGCAGCTTATCATCCGCCAGAATATGCAGATGACAAATGCTACTATAAACCAGGTAGTAAAAAAAGAAGAGATAGTAGCCGCCCGCAAAACTGTGCGTGAAGTTTATATGGATGAAAAAATTGAGCGCTATATACTGGATATAGTGTTTGCTACCCGCAAGCCCGAAGATTACAAACTAAATAAACTGAAACCGCTTATCAGCTATGGCGGTTCGCCACGTGCCAGCATCAACCTGGCTATTGCCGCCAAGGCTTATGCTTTCATTAAGCGCCGTGGCTATGTAATACCGGAAGATGTTCGCGCCATTTGCTTTGATGTATTGCGCCACCGGGTAGGCTTAACGTATGAGGCCGAAGCCGAAAATATTACCAGCGAAGAGGTAATCAGCGAAATATTAAATGCAGTAGAAGTTCCATAGGCCCTAATTACCCTTTCCGCAGAAGGCGGGATGAAACAAAAAGGGACTTTGAAAATACATTTGAAAATTTAGCGCAAACTGTGGCAAAGGAAATTGCAAATAGTACTGACGAGAAACGTCGGAAGTTAAGGAGAATAGAGATAAAAACCCGGAAGCTATCTACACAGATATTTTCGGGTAGCTATCACTCTGCGTTTAAGGGTAGGGGCATCTCCTTCAGCGAGGTGCGCGAATACCAGTACGGTGATGATGTGCGCGCTATAGACTGGAATGTAACCGCGCGTAACCGCAAGCCTTTCATTAAAGTATTTGAAGAAGAACGCGAGTTGACGGTAATGCTTTTGATAGATGTAAGTCAGTCTTCTTTCTTTGGTACACAAAATGAATTTAAGAACCACATCATAGCAGAGATAAGCGGCGTGATTGCTTTTTCGGCCATTACCAATAATGATAAAGTAGGCGTTTTGTTTTTCAGCGATACGATTGAAAAGTTTATTCCGCCTAAAAAGGGTAAGAGCCACATACTTCGTATTATATCCGAGATATACGATTTCAACCCTAAGCAAACCGGTACCAATATTTCAGAAGCGTTGAAGTATTTCAACAACGTGGTCAAGAAAAAGAGTATCGCTTTTTTAGTGTCCGATTTTATATCGGGCAGCGAAGCTGATAAAAACGATTTTAAAAAATCGCTGAATATAGTTGGTAAGAAACATGATTTGATTGGGCTGCATATTTACGATGAGCGCGAAGCCAATATGCCCGACGTAGGCCTGGCAAAAGTGGTAGACAGCGAAACCGGAGCCGAGTTCTGGATAGACACCAGCGATAAATCGTTACGCGATAAGTATGCAAAAAACTTTACAGAGAATGTGCGCAACACCAAAGATTTGTTTGGCAAAAGCGGTGCACAGTTAGAAAGTATAAAGACCGAAGATAACTACGTGATATCGCTGATGAATATGTTTAAGAAAAGGGAAATGAAGAGATGAGAAAGGAAAGGCAAATAGTTGGCAGTCTGCAGTCTGCAGTTAGCAAGTTTAAATGGACGGCTTTGCTGGCTATTTTTATTTTCTGCCAACTGCCAACTGCCAATTGCCAATCAGTTTCCGCTACTCTTCGTGCTGACTCTAACCATATACAGATAGGCGACCCGCTAAACATGCGGTTGACTGTTAAGTATTCGAAGGAGTTGCAAATTGCTTTTCCTAAAGCGGCTGATACGCTGGGCAACATGGAAACGATCAGCGTAAGTAAAATTGATACCGGTGCAGAGGGTAACAACATAGTACTGTCGCAACTGTATACCGTATCGGCTTACGATTCGGGCGAGTTCCATGCCGGGCCGGTGATGGTTTATTTCAGAAACAGCCTTGGCCAGTTAGATAGTGTTCCCTCGGATGATATTCTGGTAGCTGTAGGCGCTCCTGCGGTGGATTTGGAAAAACCTTTTAAGGCTATTAAGGCACCGCTGGATCTTCCTTACTCATGGAGAGAGTTTATACCCTACATCGTGGGTTTTATAGTATTGCTTATTGCAATCATAGTGGGTATAGTGCTTTATAATAAATACGCCAACAATAAACCGGTAGTAGTTGAACGGCCAAAACCAAAGGACCCTGCTCACATCTGGGCCCGCAAAGAGCTAAAGAAACTGGAAGAAGAAAAGCTTTGGCAGAACGATAATGTAAAACAGTATTACAGCCGCCTTACCGATATTCTGCGCATGTACCTGGAGTACCGGTACAACTGGTTTGCACTTGAAAGCACTACCGAAGAAATAGAAAGCGAGATGCCGCAGTTCAATATGAAAGAGAAAGCTAAAGAAAACCTGCTCTCGATATTACGTGTTGCCGACCTGGTTAAGTTTGCCAAAATGATACCTGCACCCGATGCCAACATACGGGCAATGGAGAGCGCCTATAAGTTTATTGATTTTACCGAACCCAACGAGAATAAAACCGAAGAGAAAAAGTAATGTTCAGTAACCTGACACATATAACCTTTGCCAATAAATGGGTGCTGTATCTTATACCGGCAGTGCTTGTTATTGCGGGCTTATGGTGGTTCTTTTTAAGCAGGCGTAATTACCCTACACTAAAGCTTTCTACTACCTCCACTTTTATTGGTAACGGCACTCCTTTTAAAGCTACGCTCAAAAAAATATTACCGGTGTTGCGGGTATTGGCACTTATTGCTTTGTTGGTAGCTATTGCCCGTCCGCAAACATCGTATGATGAAGAGAAGATAACCACTGAGGGTATCGATATAGTGCTTTCTATCGACGTATCTACCTCTATGCTGGCAAAAGACTTTCAGCCTAACCGGCTAGAGTCCGCCAAAAAAGAGGCTGCCAGTTTTGTAGATGGACGCCCGCACGACCGTATTGGCCTGGTAGTATTTAGCGGCGAAAGCTTTACGCAATGCCCGGTTACTATCGACCATGCCATTATCAAAAACCAGCTAAAAGGAATTAAGAATGGCATGATGGAAGACGGCACTGCCATAGGCATGGGCCTGGCTACGGCCGTGCAGCGATTGAAAGAGTTTAGCTCTAAGAGTAAGGTAGTGATACTGATGACCGATGGTGTAAATAACAAAGGACTGATAGACCCTGCTACCGCTTCGGATATTGCTATGCAGTTTGGCGTGCGTGTATACACCATAGGTATAGGCACCAACGGAAAAGCCATGACACCGGTAGCTATGTCGCAAGATGGGCAGTTGATTTTTGATTATGCCGATGTGCAGATAGATGAAGCCCTGCTGAAAGATATTGCTAAAAAAACCGGCGGGCAGTATTTCCGCGCTACCGACAATAAAAAGCTAAAAGACATTTATGCTCAGATAGACAAACTGGAGAAGACTAAAATAGAAGTAAGCGCCTTTGAACATAAAACCGAGAAGTTTTTCCCGTTTGCATTACTGGCAATTGTGCTTGTATTGCTTGAAGTATTGTTCCGGTATTTGATAGTTAAAAGTATTCCTTAAATGAAACGCAGTGACTATATAAAGTATTTGTGGTTGTTACTGTTGGCTTTGCCACCGGTAGCAGTGCTTATTCTGTTGCGTGAAGAAGCGTTTCGGTTTGAGCATAAAGAATACCTGTGGGTGCTGTGGGCTGTAGTGCCTATGCTGCTACTGTTCCTGTATTTTCAAAATTGGAGAAGCAGAAACCTGGCGAAGTTTGCAAATTCATCGCTGCTTGGGCAATTGACACCGGATGTTTCGTTCAATAAACATTTGCTGAAGTTTATTTTATTGTCGCTGGCTTTTCAGTTTATCGTTATTGGTTTTGCCAACCCGCAGGTAGGTACTAAACAGGAGAAAGTAAAACGCCAGGGTATAGATGTATTTATAGCCATAGATGTATCTAACTCTATGCTGAGCGAAGACATAAAGCCTAACCGCCTGATGCGCGCCAAAAACTTTATCAGCAATTTTATTGATGAGCTGCATAACGACCGCCTGGGTATGATTGTATTTGCCGGCCGCGCTTATCTGCAAATGCCGCTAACAGTAGATTACAGCGCGGGCCGCATGTATTTAAAAACGGTAAACACTAACCTGATGCCTACACAGGGCACCAACATAGCCGAGGCCGTAAATATGGCGCGCGAGAACTTCGTAAAAGAAGATAACAAGCACAAGGCGCTGATAATTATTACCGATGGTGAAGATAACGAAGGCGGTACCGATGAGGCTATAGCCGATGCCGTTAAAGAGGGCGTAAAGGTATTTACTATTGGTGTGGGTACCGATAATGGCGGCCCTATACCGGTAGGCAGCGATTTTAAGCGTGATGAAAGCGGCAACATAGTATTATCCAAAATGAACCAACCCATGCTTCGCGAACTGGCCGCTAAGGGCAATGGCAAATACTTTCAACTGGGCAGTGGCAAAGACGAGATAAACGCCATTTTTAAAGAGCTTGGCCGTATTAATACCAAAGATTTTGAAGAAGTAGTGTTTACCGATTTCAACGACCAGTTTCAAATATGCCTGATAATAGCAGCGGTGCTATTGTTGATAGAATGGTTTGTGAGCGAACGAAAATTGAGGTTTAAATTTTAGTGTTATGACGAAGCATGGTATTATACATTACTGTAAACCTAGCCGGTACCTTACTACTGCGTTGGTAGTGCTGTTGTCCGTTACCGGTTACCGGTTTTCGTTTGCACAGTTAAACACCCTTTCTACCGTGCCGGAGAAAAAAGAAACACGCAACGGCAATAAGCAATTTGAAAAAGGGGTATATGCCGATGCCGAAGCGAGCTATAAAAAAGCGCTTGACAAAAAAAACAACATGCCCGAGGCTACCTTTAACCTGGGGGATGCAGTATATGAGCAAAAACGATATGATGAGGCCATTAAGCAGTTTCAGCTTTCGGCACAAACCAATACAGATAAAGGAGTAAAGGCAAAGGCATACCACAACCTGGGCAATACCTTTATGCAGCAAAACAAATGGCAGGAAGCTGTAAATTCATTTAAAGAAGCCCTGAAGAACAACCCAAAGGATGCGGAAACCAAGTATAACCTTGCCTATGCCAATGAGCGATTAAGAGAACAAAAACAAAACGACCAGAACAAGGATAATAAAGACAATAAGGACCAAAAGGATAAAAAGGACGACAAAAAAGACCAGCAGGACAAGAAAGACCAGGATAAAGACCAGCAGGCAAAAAACAACGAGAACAAGGACAAAAAAGATCAGCAGGGCAAAGGCCAGCAGCAACCTAAGCTAAGTAAAGAAGAAGCCGAAAAAATGCTGCAAGCCCTGCAGGGCGAAGAGCAAAAAACCAACCAGAAGATGCAGCAAAAGCAGGTGAAGGTGGTAAATGTTAAGATTGAGAAGGACTGGTAAGCAGAAAAAAGGTGTGAAAAAAAATTAAGTTGGCAGCCTTAGCTTGAATAAACCGTATAGTTGAAGGACTTTTGCAATAAGAATGGAAACCCGCAATAACATAGCAGATGTAAACAACCGGAAAGGGCTAAACCTTATCCTGGCCTTGCTATTGCTTTTGGCGTGCGTTTCTTTATTCGGGCAGGCAAAATTTTACGCATCGGCACCTAAGCAGGTTCCACTCAACTCTAATTTCCAGTTAAGTTTTACTATAGAGAATGGCAACGGCAGCAATCTCAAGCCACCTGCCATTTCAGACTTTCAGCTATTGGGCGGGCCCAATACATCTACCAGCATGCAGTGGGTTAATGGTAACGTTACCCAAAGCGTGACCTACAATTACATACTTCGGCCCAAAAACCAGGGCACTTTTAAAATAGGTAAAGCCAGTGTTACTATTAGTGGCGTAACTGTAGAGAGTAACGAAGTAACCATACAGGTAACTGCACCCGCTGCTCAGCAGCAAACCCAGCGTCAGCGCAACCCGTTCGACCCGTTTGATGACCCGTTTTTCCGTGGAGGCCAACAGGAAGAAGAGACCCCGGTTAATACTGCCGATTTAGAAAAACAGTTGAAAGATGAAGTGTTTATGAAGCTGGTAGTCAACAAAAATTCGGCTTACAAAGGCGAAATGCTTACTGCCAGTTATAAATTGTATTTCCGCCAGAACCTCTCAGGCTTTAATGTTACCAAGGCGCCATCGTTTGATGGTTACTGGAGCCAGGAGGTAGAGCTGGACCCTAAGCGCCGTCCTACTGCCGAAACCATTAATGGCAAGCAATACCATGTAGTAGATATTTTAAAGTATAATCTTTATCCCCAGCGTGCTGGTGCATTGCCCATAGCGCCATGCGAGGTTAACACGGTAGTGCAGGCGCAAACACGCTCACGCTCGCGCAACGTGTTTGATGATTTTTTTGGCATAGGGGCTGTTCAACAAGTGCCCATGAATTTAAAAACATCTGCTGTTACAGTTAATGTAAAAGAGCTGCCTGAAGCCGGAAAGCCCGAAGACTTTGCCGGTGCAGTAGGTAGCTATAAATTCGAAACATCGCTATCGGGTAAAGAAGCGAAGACCGATGAGCCTATTACCTACACACTTAAAATATCGGGCACCGGTAACCTCAAGTTTGTAGATGCGCCGGTTCTTACTTTTCCGCAGGAGTTTGAAGTGTATGACCCCAAAACCAAAGAGAACATAAGCAACGGCTCAGCAGGCATGAGTGGCAGCAAACAATACGACTACCTGCTTATACCCCGCCAACCCGGCGATTACAAAATCGAATCGAAAACCTTCTCATGGTTTGAACCTGCAAGCGCTAAGTACTTTACTATGAAATCGCCCGAGTTTACTGTAAAGGTAACCGGCGAGCCATCTAAAAATGTAAATGCTACTGCTGCTACAGCAGTGGGCAAAGAAGATGTAACTGCCCTTGGGCAGGATATCCGGTATATAAAAACTACTGCGCCGGAGTTTAAAAAGGGTAATACTTTTTTCGGTTCGGCAGGTTTTGTGGCTATGTATTCCGCTCCTTTCCTTTTGTTTATTGGTCTTGTAGCTGCCAAGCGCCGTAACGAAACACTGGCTGCCGATGTAATAGGTGCCAAGCGGAGAAGAGCACTTAAACAAGCTAAGAAGAGATTGAGCGTAGCCGAAAAGCATTTAAGCAAAGGCGATAAGAAGAATTTTTACGATGAGGTATCGCGCGCTATCTGGGGTTACCTGGGCGATAAACTGAACATTGATATGGCAGAGCTATCGAAAGATAATGTAGAGGAAAAGCTACTGGCCAAAAATGCTAAACCTGAAACTATTGCAAAGCTTAAGAGCCTGCTGGGCACTTGCGAACTTGCTTTGTATTCACCGGTGGGCGAAGGCGGCGAGATGAAACAGAATTACGAAACGGCTATGAACTTAATGGCAGATTTAGAAGATGAAGTTAAGTAACAGAACACGGATATAGATGTTATTCATAAAAAAGATAATTACCGGGCTTGTATCAACTTCGCATAGAGGTTGTGTCCGGCTATTTGTATTATCTATGTTCAGTGTTCTTTGTTCTTTGTTTTTGCAGGCCCAGGATGCACCTGAACTATACAAAACCGCCAGTCAGCATTACAAGGCTAATGAATTTGAGCAAGCCGCTACAGCTTACGAGAAAATACTGGCCTCGGGTTACCACACACCCGAGGTTTACTACAACCTGGGCAATAGCTACTATAAATTAAAAAACACCGGCAGGGCTATTTTGAATTATGAGCGCGCACACAACCTGGCCCCCGAAGACGAAGATATTATACATAATCTTAAACTGGCTCAGCTAAAAACCGTAGACAAACTGCAACCGGTGCCTCAGCTGGCTATTGTAACCCAATGGAACAATCTGCTTAACTCCCAGTCATCTAAGGGTTGGAGCATGTTTGCAATTGGTTTTGTTTGGGTATCGCTGGTGCTTTTTGCTGTGTATTTTTTAATAGCGCGCAAAGGCATCGTATTGTTTCTTAGCTTATTTGTATTGGCTCTTTCTTTTGTTTCGGTGGGCCTGGGATTTAAACAAGCACACAGTGAAGAAAATTCCGACATTGCTATTTTGATGGTAGCCAATGTGAACGTAAAGAGCGCTCCCGATGCCAACGGCAACGATATATTCACTATACACGAGGGTATAAAACTTGAACTGCTCGACCAGGTTGGTGGTTGGACAAAAATACGCCTGGCAGATGGAAAGGTGGGTTGGGTAGAAAAAAACATGTTCGAAAAAATTTAACCCTGCCTTATTTACAGACAGCTACCGTTTACAACTTTTTGTAGCTGCGCTTTCTTTTTCGCCATTCTTCTTGTAGATTTAGCTAATATTTTACCACCCTAAAACCACAAACCATGGGAATGATATCCGAATTTAAAGAGTTTGCCATGAAAGGCAACGTAGTAGATTTAGCAATAGGTGTAATTATAGGCGGCGCCTTTGGTAAAATAGTAAGCTCGTTGATAGATGATGTAATTACACCACTTCTGCTTAAGCCCGCTTTAGAAGCTGCCCACCTTACGAAGCTAGAAGAGTTGACTGTTTTCGGAACAGTGAAATATGGCAATTTCCTTTCTGCCACAATCAACTTCATTATTGTAGCGTTTGTGTTGTTCCTTATTATTAAGGGATTAAACGCCGCCAAGAAGAAAGAAGTACCAGCACCGGTTGCCCCGGCAGGACCGTCATCTACCGATGCCTTGTTGATGGAAATAAGAGATGCCCTGAAGAAATAATTTGATTAGATATAACTATAGCGCCGCGGGTTTACCTCGCGGCGTTGTTGTTATTAAAACGTGCCCACCCTTAGAAAAACTACCCCACCTACCCCACTCATATCGGCGCTGCTTACCAGTTTAGAACCTGCAGCTATGCGGTAATTTAAACCCACACCCAGGCGGAAATTTTTTGTGGCATTGTACACACCATACACAGCCGGTATTATCATACCGAAATGGCTTGTGTAATTAACCTCATTGCGTGTGTAGCGCAGCATTCCCCACCCCGCGCTAAGCTCTGGCTGAAAAGAGAATTTTTTATTGGCAAACAGAATATAGCTAAAGCCTAACCCCGCATAATGGTGTTGCAGGTTAAAAGTGTCGGTAGGCCTGTCGGGCGCTACGCGGCTTTGTATATTTACAGGAGTAGTAAGCACATGGTATTTAGCGCTAACTACAAACTTGTGGTTCACCACCCAGTTTAGGCTAAAGCCCAGGTTCATAGCTCCTTTGGTCTTTAATATTTGGGTAGGCACCATCTCGAACCCTACGTAAAATTTGCTGTCGAATTTTTTAGCAGCAAAAAATGGCTCATTGGTGGTGGTGTCTTCCTTCATAACCTGCGCATGGGCTAAAAAGCCCGCACCTGGCAGCAAAAAAAGTAAGCAAAGTAGTAACCTGTTCACAACACGATAATACAGAATGCATTTAAAAAACAAGACAAATTATTAGCAAAAAAGGAGTCTGCTTAGTCAGTATATTTTAGCGAAGCGAATAAATGGCTTAAAAACACAGATCCCAACTTGCTTTTGAAATACTGATGCAATACCGCCCCCTTAACCAACGATTTAGCTAAAAAAAGCATCTTATATATGCAGTGTTTGCCGAAATAGTAATTTTATCTACTTTTAGCAGTCTTAAATAAAAATTTCAGTATGAGAAAAGTATACTCTGTTCTGGTAGTCATGTTAGTTGGTATAGGTGCCTTTGCGCAGGATATACACTTTTCGCAATACTATGCAGCGCCTATTACTCTTAACCCGGCTCTTACTGCTAACATCAATGGCGTTTTTCGTGTAGCGGCCAACTATCGCAATCAGTGGTTTACCATACCTACACTTAACTCAACAGCCCCGTATCAAACATACCAGGTATCTTTTGATGCGCCTATACTGCGCGAGCGCCTGGGCAACGATGGTTTCGGTTTTGGCGGTGTATTTTATGGCGATAAAGCCGGTGATGGTGCATTAACTACTTACACAGGCATGGCTTCTATTGCATACCACAAAGCTGTAGACCGCTATGGCCGTGGCCGGATATCTATAGGCTTACAGGCCGGTGTGGTAAGCAAGCAGATAAAACTGCAGAACCTGATTTTTGAAAGTCAGCTGGATAATTTTGGCTGGAACACATCTCTGTCAAACGGCGAAACCAATTTTAATAATAAGGCAATCATTTATGGCGACGTTAACTTTGGCGCTATGTGGACTCATGCACCTAAAGATAAGTTCCGCTATTACCTGGGCGCAGCTATTAATCACATACCGGGCATGGCGCAAAAAGGACCGAGAGAATCTTTTTTGAATGATTCGAGAAACAGAGTGCGCGCTTTGTATAAAGTGAACGCCGGCATGGAGTTTTTCCTTAATAGCGATTACTCATTTAGCTTAACCCCTACCTTTTTATTTATGATGCAGGGCCAGGCACAGCAGTATAATTTCGGGCTTGGTTTAAATTATTGGGTGAATGATGATGTGGCCGTATTTGGCGGCGGTTTTTACCGCGTAAAAGATGCGGTGATACTAAATGTGGGAACCGAGTTTTATAATGTACGCCTGGGTATAAGTTACGATGTAAACCACAGCAACCTGCGCGCTGCCACTAAGGCACAGGGCGGGCTTGAGGTATCGGCTATCTACGTATTTAAGAAAGAAAGGCCACAAGCCATTCAATACGAAAAATATTGCCCTAATTTTTAAGAGGATCTCAGCCTGTATAAACGGCAAAAAGCTATAATACCGAATCCTTATCTCTGCTAAAAGCTTTGGTAGATATCCAATTGCGGCTAATGGCTATAAACAGCAGCACCAGCGATATTACACCCATACCGCCCAGCACTTCCCAAAAACCATAAGGGTCATCTACACGCGGCATGTATTTAAAATTCATACCATAGATAGTAGCAATAAAAGTAAGCGGCAACAATACAAATGAAACCGTGGTTAGGGTTTTCATTACGTTGTTCATTTTGTGTGTTTGCAGGCTATAGTAAATATCCATTAGCGAGTTTATCTGCTCGCGCTGGAAATCTATTTCTTCTACATTTCGGGTCATGTGGTCTTGCAGGTCGCGCAGGTAATATTTGTTGTCCTCTTCAAAATATTCGATCTCGTTGCGAATGAGGTTGTTGATAAGATCGCGCACCGGTATAATGTTTTTCCGGATATACAGTACCTCGTTTTTTAGCGATTGGAGCTTTACAAACTGATTGTCCATAGGCCTGCGCAAAATAGCATGGTCTAGTTTTTCAATTTCTTCGTTTATGTGCTCCAGCACAAAAAAGTAGTTGTCAATTATTACATCCAACAATGTGTACAGCAGATGGTCTTCCCCTTTCTTACGTATGCCCCCTTTGCCCGAGCAGAGCTTATCGCCTGTTTTTTTAAGTACCCCAAAATCATATTCGCGGAAAGTAACCAGCACATTATCGCGCAGTATAAAACTAACCTGCTGGTCTTCTATCTTATTATCTCTAAGGCTAAACATGCGTAGCACCACAAACAGAAAATCTTCATAATCCTCTACCTTGGCGCGCTGACGGGTATTAGCAATATCTTCCATGGCCAGCGGATGCACTTTAAATAGCTCGCCCGCTTGCTGAAAGAAGACAGGGTCGTGCCCTACAATATCAATCCAGCTTACATGCCCGGTACGGTCTACACCGGCGCATTCTGCCAGCGTAATATTTTCTTTTACAATGCACTCATCAGCATTGAAATGATACAAAGTAATTTTTGCAGCGTGTTTTTCCATTCTTTGTGACCCGCAAAATAATAATAACTCATAGATTCGCCCCGGCATGGAAAAAATAAGCAGCCTTCAGAACCCGAAGATTAAAAATCTGAAACGGCTGGAGAAATCGAGCGAACGGCGTGAGCAGAATTTATTTTTGATTGAGGGCCTGCGCGAAACGGTGCTGGCACATCGCGCTGGTTACACCATAGAAACCCTATTTGTTTGCGAAGAAATTTTAACGCAATCCAAAGAATATTCTTTAGCTGAAATAACACGCGCCAACGAGCAGTATAGTATTACTAAGGCTGTTTACGACTCGCTGGCCTACCGCGAAACTACCGAGGGTGTTATTGCCACCGCAAGACCGCAAAGCCATACCCTGGAAAAATTGCAGCTAAAGGCTAATCCCTTAATACTGATAATTGAAGGGGTTGAAAAACCCGGCAACCTGGGTGCCATGCTGCGCACCTGCGATGCTGCCGGAGTGGATGCCGTAATTGTATGCGACCCTAAGACAGATGTATATAACCCTAACGTTATCCGCTCGGCAGTGGGCACTGTATTTACCAACCACATTGCGGTGTGCGAAACCAGCGAGGCAATTGCCTTTTTAAAGAAGAACAACATTACATCGTATGCAGCTGAGCTAAGCGCAACAGATATGTATTTTGATAAAGACCTGAAAGGCGCCGCTGCTATTGTAGTGGGCACTGAGGCCACCGGTTTAAGTAACGAATGGGTAGATGCTGCCAACGAAAGGATTAAAATACCGATGCTGGGCAAAATAGATTCGCTGAATGTGAGTGTGAGCGCGGCAGTGCTGTTGTTTGAAGCAGTAAGGCAGCGAGAGACGGCCCCCTAACCCCCTTCCCGCCTAAGGCGGGATGAAACAAAAGGGGGAACAAAACCAAATACAAAAACAGGCAGAGATACAAATGAGTGAAGCAAAAGAAGATGCAAATATATGAGTGATGATAATATACAGGATAACGTTGGTACCGGGCCTATAGATCCATATGCGGCCCTGCGCATACCAGCGTTCCGTAATTTTCAGCTATCGCGGTTTATGCTCACGTTTGCCATACAAATGGCCGAAACAATTATTGGCTGGAAGATATACGAAATAACACATGATAAGCTGGCGTTGGGCTTACTGGGCCTGGCAGAAGCGCTGCCCTTTATTGTAACATCGCTTTATAGTGGGCATGCGGCCGATACTTTTAACCGGTATAGAATTGCACGCGCTACTATTTTGGGCATTACCATTTGCTTTGCGGTAATTGGTTTTGAAATGAGCGGCACCACCACACTGCTACAAACTTATGGGCCAATGCCTATTTTTATAATGATAGGGTTTAGCGGTATTGCGCGTGGTTTTATGGCACCATGTATGCAAAGCATTTTTCCGCAATTGATACCACGGCACTTATATGCCAATGCTGCTACCTGGGGCAGCAATACCTGGCAAACAGCGGCTGTGCTGGGGCCGGCGTTAGGAGGCATACTATATGGGTTTACTAATGTGCAGGTAGCATTTTCAGTATCGGTGCTTTTTATGCTGATATCGTTTTTTGCTTTTCTGCGTGTACCGGTACAAGAAACTCCTGCCAAAGAGAAAACCGAAACCCTTTTCGAATCACTTACAGCAGGTTTGCGGTTTGTGTTTAATAAGCAGGAAATGCTTTCGGCCATATCGCTCGATTTATTTGCTGTACTGTTCGGCGGGGCGGTAGCCTTGCTACCGGTATTCGCCAGCGATATACTGCATGTGGGCCCGCAGGGCCTGGGCATATTGCGGGCGGCACCTTTTTTAGGTAGTGTAATTATGGGCTTATACCTGGCTTACAACCCGCCTACTAAAAATGCAGGTAGGAATTTACTGATAGCTGTTTCCGGTTTTGGTTTGGCAACGGTAGCCTTTGCTTTCTCCGAAAACTTCTTCCTGTCGTTTGGCATGCTGTTTCTTACCGGTGCATTTGATAATGTAAGCGTGGTTATTCGCCAAACCATACTACAAACCATGACACCCGATAACATGCGTGGACGTGTAAGCGCTATAAACCAGATTTTTATATCGTCATCTAACGAGATTGGCGCTTTTGAAAGCGGCCTGGCAGCCAAGCTAATGGGTACCGTACCATCGGTAGTTTTTGGTGGCTGTATGACATTGGTAGTAGTGGCCGGTACTTATCTTTTTGCCCCAAAAATGCGCAACCTTAAGTTGTAGCGGAGCGCAGGCACATTATATATATTCACCCCGTGGACATACTTAACTTCTTAGTCATTTTTTTAGCGGGCATAGCCGTTGCGTTTATCAATACGATATCAGCGGCAGGGTCGCTGGTATCGCTATCGGCATTTATGTTTATTGGGCTTTCATCGGTAGAAGCTAATGCCACCAATCGTATACCTATCATTTTTCAAAGCTGGTTTTCGGCCAAGGGGTTTGAGAGCAAGGGCGTAACCGGCGATAGCTACAAATGGTGGCTGGCTGCAGCCTGTGTGCCGGGTGCTATCATTGGTGCGCTGTGGGCTGTTAAAATACCTGCTGACATATTCAACAAAGTGCTGGCGGGTGTTATGCTGCTTTTCCTGTTTATTACACTGGTGGTTAACCCGCTTAAACCGGGTGCAGATACAACCGAACGTGTAGATATGAAACATAAAATTGCCGGTATTATCATCTACTTCTTTATTGGCATATATGGCGGTTTCATACAGGCCGGTTCCGGGTTTTTCCTGATGGCGCCCATGCTGTTGCTGCACCGGTTCGGCATTAACAAAACCAATTACTATAAGGTATCTATCACGCTTATTTACACTATAGCCGCCCTGGCTATCTTTTTATGGAAAGGCAACATTAACTGGTATTACGGAGCGGTAATGAGTACGGGTACCTCGCTGGGTGGCTGGCTTACCAGCCGCTGGAGTGTAACCGTAAATGAAGTATGGATGAAGCGCATAATGGTTACGCTGATACTTGCACTAACGGTGTATGTTTGGTTTTTTAAATAACATGTTTTGCGGTTAATTAAAACATAAACGATACAGTGGCAAACTTTCTGCTGTTATTGCTATAATACTTATCGAGCAGTTTGTTTTTTATAGGTGCAAATCCAAAAGCCGGGCCTGGCTTTTTTTCTTCGCGCCTTGCCCTAACACCGTTTCTGATAATAAATGGTCCTGTAATAGTAAAAGTAGTGCCGGCCACGGCAAGTACTATGCCGCCGGCAAGCAGGCCCGCCGAAGCCGCAGTAACTGCATCATCATCATTATCGCTGAAAAAGGCGGGCGCACCAATTGCCAGCATATAACTACCGGCGGCTAAAGCGCCTACTCCGCCCACCGTCATGCCGGAGCCTACGTACAGCGATTTTTTCCAGAGTGGCATCTGGCTGTAACCGGTTACAGTAATAAGCATACACAGCATCAAGCCAAGAAAAGGTTTTAAGAACATAGAAAATTGTATCATTAGTAATATGGGTTTATGCTAATGTAAGAAAAACACCTTCTTCAGTTATTGTTTGCATACAAATTTCACTTTCCATATGGCTTCATCGACCAGCTACCAGTGTTGTAGTCTGGCAAAACTTTTGTAGCTACATTTACCAATATGAAACAGCCAATAGCCGCCGCCACCGATATTGCCATACATGCACCTATAGATAAGATATGGCAGATAATGCTGGATACTGATAAATACAGTGAATGGAATTCGTTTGTGGTGAAAGCCGATGCACAGGGCGATGCTTCTAAACCCGGTACCTCGATGAAACTGCACGTGCGTTGGAACAATGGCAAAGGGGCAACCAGTGGCGAAGTAATTACCGAAGCCAAAGCACCTACGCCGGCGCTGATGGGTTTAAAAGAAGCCTGTTGGGCCTACCGCTTTACCGGTTGGCTGGCAGCGCTGGGTTTGGTAAAGGCCACCCGCTACCAATGGTTGCAGGAAGAGAACGCCAACCTTACCATCTACCGCACTCGTGAGGAATTTACCGGCCTGCTCAAAAATTTTATTCCCCTTACTGAGGTGCAACATGGTTTCGAACGCCAGGCGGCTAACCTTAAGCAACGGGCAGAGAGTAGTTTATAATAACACAAAATAGCAAGGGGTTGACATCCGGGGGTTTACATGGATTTGTGCAACTACTTCATTGTAGGCCATTTGTGCTATATAAGGGGTTTACACAAATTCACTAATTGCCAAAAAGCCACTTAATTCATCTCTCCACAGCCCTCATGTATATTCCCAATTTTGTGGAATAACCTACCCCAAAAATCCCTGTTTTATTTCGGTACAATAATGGATATATACAGGTATATGCAGCAGTAACTCTACACGTATTTGCGCTTGAAAGAACTGGTGAGTTTTGATTTATCACCTTTTAAAACTTGTGTTATGTGTAAAAAACTGTCTATCCTTTTGCTGGCTATTGTCGGCTTCAGCCTGTTACAGGCGCAAACAGCTACAGATTTTCCCAAAATGGAATTTGGTGTACAGGGTGGCCCGGGTGGTTCTGTCTTTTTCAATGAGCGGCCTATGCTTAATCCGCGCAACCCTAAACGCCCCATTTACAACGGTGGCATGGCAGGTGCGGGCTTTCAATATAACTTTACAAAAATGGCAGCCCTGCGCGTAGAAGCTAACTATGAACAAAAGGGCGATGTGTATTACAGCATATATGGCTATGATAATGCAAATACTTTGCGTGAGAGTTATGCCTTTGACCGTACCCGAAATATAAATATACCGGTTACCGCACGCTTAAGCTTTGGGCGCAATGTGCGGTTTTTTGTAAACGCTGGTATGTATGCAGGCGTGCAGGTATATTCTCAACGCATAATAAGCGATGTAACCTATACACCTGTAATAGATGTTGTGCTTCGTGACCGTACCAGTGCCCAGAATATTACCAAAGATATAACACGTGGCGATGCAGGGGTAGTAAGCGGGCTGGGTGTGTTTTTACCAGTAGGCAGCCGCGCGGCCTTTACCATAGAAGCCCGTAACAACACAGGTTTTATAAACCAAAACGCCGGCACCGGTTTATACCAAAACAAGTTTTACAACACGAATACGATGTTATTGATGGGTTTAACTTTTGCATTGGATAAACCCTTCCCTAAACTGGAACGCCGGTACAAAAAAGTAAAACAAGAACCGGTGCGCGAAACAGAACAACGATATTAAACTGCTGAAGATTGTGTGGTGTGTGATAGCCCTCCCGTTTGGTAAACGGGAGGGCCTTTTTTATTCAGCTATAAGCCTACCCGTTGCCATCTGTCGGCCGTTGGTTAACACAGCATAAAAATATAAGCCACTGGCTAATTTATCACGCTTCACATTTATAAGCCCATTGTCCGGTATAGCTATTTCCATTAACCGCTTACCGGTTATATCTGAAACCGCGAGGGTGCTTCCCTTTTCTGCTCCTTTTACAGCAATAAATGTTTCGCTGGTAAACGGATTAGGATATGCCTGAGCCGAAACGTTGCTTGGCGAGGCTACTGTTTTAATGCCCTCCGGTATGGCAACGGTGCTGGTTATAGTGTTGGTCACTACGGCCTCGTTATAGTCAAAATAAATATGCGCTGTATTATTTATAGCATGCCCCGGTTGCAACCCCGCTTTGCGTTTTATGCTAAACATAACAAAGCCCTGGCTGCCCAATGGGTTGGTGGTACTATCGGGCAAATAGATAGGGTTAAAGAACCACCGTAACACACCAGTACCGGTAATAGTAAAGTCGGTATAAGGGTGGCTGCTGGCTAAATTGACTACCGAGGCGGGGTCCAGTTCAGGCTGTAGCGTATCAAGCAGGGTAATAAACCAGGTAGTATCGTTACCGTTGTTTTGAAAATGTATAGTGTATATCAACACACTATCCGCATCGGTAAGCGGCCCGGCGGGTTGCACTTCTTTTGAGTTAGGGTCGCGGCTACCGGTAACCGGTTCGCTTGTATGTAGAATGTTGTCAAGCGTATTACACTCATCTGCAAGTTGGGTTACAGCAAAATAGTTTCCCATTAAGTGATTAAGTGGTGTATTGGCATTAACCACAAAGTGGATTCTGCCAACGTAAGTATTTGGAATATTAATCCATACTAAGGTACGCGTGGCGGGGTTATAACTGGTATAAGGTATATCGCTGCTTATAAAGGTTAAGCTACTATCAAAAGTAAAAGTATAGCTGTACAAAGTATTTATAGCGCCGGCCGAATTGAAGGCATATATCCAAAACTCTTTTGTTGAGCCGGGGATAGAGGGAGTCCAGCCCGGATGAATAACCAGGTTCGAACCTGAATTAACAGCATTAAAAGAATATGCAAAATCAATGCCGGCGACAGTGGTACCCATAAAATTAATACTAACCAGGTGAGCAGAGTCACTACAACCCGACGAAAGGCACATTGTATTAGTCTGGTAATTTGCATTAACCTGGTAACTTCCTGTGTCGGGCAAACTAATACTGTAATAGCCCGAATTGTTTGTGGTTCCATAGTAAAACTGCCCGTTATGCGCAGCTGCAACCAGCACTTGGTTTAAGGGCATCTCAGTTGAATCAAACACACAGTTGTTATTAGAATCTATATACAAAACTCCTGTTATTTGTGGAATACATCCATCGCCTATGTTTATGTGGCCGGTTGTTATGCAGCCCAGCGAATCTGTAACGGTAACGTGATAAGTGCCTGCGCTCAGGCCCGTAGCGGTATCGTTTATTTGCAGCGGGTTGGTGTTCCACACATAGGTATAGGGTGGGTTACCGCCATAAGGCTGTATACTGGCCACACCATCGTTTCCGTTACAGTCCGTGGCATTGGCCAGCGCCAAAGCATAGTAGCCAAATGAGTTAACCTCGGGTAAAATGAATATCCGCTCCGCTTGGCAACCTGTGGTGTCGGTAACTGTTACTATATATGTTCCGGCAGGTAGTTGCGTAATTGTAGTAGTTGTATTACCATTACTCCAGTTATAGGTATAAGGCGCATTGGCGCCATTTGCAGATATAGAAATTTGCCCGCCACCGGGATGTACACAACCGGGATATTCAATAACATTTGTGTCTATAAGCATACCCTCGTTGGCAATAGTTACATATACTGTATCGTAACAAAAACCCTGGCTGTTATTCACATAAACATTGTAGCTACCGGCATTATTATAATTGTGTGTTGCAACCTGGGCATTGGTATATTGTACATTACTGCCATCACCCCAGTTTATCTCATACCCATGTCCCGCATTTACCGGCAAGGTAATTGTACTGGAGCCCGGAAGGTTTTGGCAACCGGTTACAGGCGTTTCGCTATGTGCTACCTGTAAATCATCACCGGTAATGGTAAATTGTGTATACATGCTACAGCCTATATCGTCCCACACTTGCATAGAATAATTGCCCGGCGGTAGATTATTGGCGCTATCATTAAAACCAACTGCAATATTGGTAGAAAGATCACGCCATGAATAATTAATAGGGGGAACTCCTATTGCAGTAGCAGTAGCCATGCCATCGCTGGCCTGGCAAGTTGTAGCATTTACAAAAGTGGTATCTACTAAAAAGGTGCCTGTAAAGATAGTATCGGTAAAAATCTGACTACAGCCCATGTTATCGGTTACTGTAACACTATACTCACCCGGCTGGGCCCATGGAACATACATAGTTGTATCGCCGGTGCTCCACATATAAGTAAAGGGAGGGTAGTTGTTATACAACCCATACGCAGAAATACTACCGTAGATTGACCCATTGCAGGCCCCGCCAACGCCTATCCACTGGTTTGGAAATATAGGACCATAACCTACCGAATCGGTATGTGTTGTTGTGCAGCCAAGTAAATCGGTAACCGTAACCGTATGAATACCTGTATGCAAATTTGTATTTGTTTCACCTGTAGTGCCATCGGCCCACAGATAAGTGTATGGCTCTGCCCCGCCATCTGCTAATACCTGCAAACCCGCATCGTTGGTTGTACAATGCGAAGCGGGGTTATTCCACGGGGTGCTCGTCTGCATCTGGCTGAATTGAGGCACATTAACAACCCAGGCACTCACGCAACCGACAGCATCAAAAACCTCTACCCAAAAATTACCGGCTAACATAGGCCTTACTGAATCTGTCGACGTGTAACTGCCATTCCATACATAGGTATAAGGCGGCACACCGCCTATGGCATGTACAACAATGTCTCCGTTATAGGGCCCGTTGCAATTGGTATTGGTGCTGGTAATTACAGGATTATACAAAGGCACAATGTTGGGTATAGTTGTATAAACGGTATCTATAATTACGTTACCGGCATCGCGCACTATGCAGTAAACCGGGCCGGAACAAAGGTTCGTACCATGTACCCCTGTAGTTCCATTGTTCCACACATAACTATAGCCGGCAATATCGGGCGATAAATAAGCATGTCCGTTGCAGCCCGTATAACAGGGGGCCTTAACCGAGTCGACTATAAACTGGGCCAGAAGCGCATTGGCGACAAGTAGTAAGCCAAATAACAGTAGTAGGTTTTTTCTCATATGGGTAAAATGTGCTGTAATATAAAAAAACCGACACTTATAAATTCATTATACTTTATAAGCGTGTATTACACGGCTTAAAGTGTGCCCATTTACCCGGTAGATGCTATGTTTTACCCGTTCTTATTCGCCAGCTGCCCACAGGCAGCGTCAATATCCTTACCACGGCTGCGGCGGATGGCCACGCTTACTTCTTTGCTGCGCAGGTATTCTACAAAGGCATCGCGGTTTTCGCGCTTGGCTTTGCGCAACTCAACGCCTAACACGTTGTTATATTCTATAATGTTTACGAAAGAAGGAACTCGGTCCGTTAGGTACAGCAGGTCTTCGGCATCTTTGGGGCTATCGTTAAACCCATCGAACAGGATATACTCAAAGGTTATTTTGTTGCCGGTTTTATCGTGAAAGTAATTAAGCGCATCCATTACCTCGTCCAGCGGGTTGCTGCGGTTGATGTCCATAATCTTGTTGCGCTTTTCATCGGTAGGGGCGTGCAACGAAAGGGCCAGGTTAAACTTCATGCCCTCATCGGCCATGCGGCGTATGCCACGCACCACGCCCGATGTAGAAACGGTAATACGCTTCTGCGCCATATTCAATCCATCCGGCGAAGTTATATAGCGAATGCTCTGCATTACATTGTCGTAGTTTAGCAAAGGCTCGCCCATGCCCATGTATACTATGTTGGTTAGGCCGGTGCCGTTATGTGCTTTGGCGTGTTTATTAAGTAATACTACCTGGTCGTATATCTCACCTGCCTCTAAGTTGCGCTCGCGCTTTAAAAAACCGGTAGCGCAAAAGGTGCAGCTGAGCGTGCAACCCACCTGGCTTGATACGCAGGCTGTGGTGCGTTCTTCATCGGGTATCATTACACCTTCTACCAGGCGGTCGTCGTGTAGTTTCATGCCCAGCTTTACGGTTCCATCGCTGCTCTTCTGTACTATGTTTTCGGTAACTGAGAAGAAAGCAAACTGCTCGGCCATTTTAGCGCGCAGGTCTTTGCTCAGGTTGGTCATTTCATCAAACGTACGCGCCGATTTTTTCCATAGCCACTCGTGCACCTGTTTGGCGCGGAACTTTGGCTCGCCCAATTTGGCAAACTCGGCTACCATCTCTTCTTCCGAAAACTTGCGGATATCGTTTTTAACTTCTTCCATTGCGGCGCAAAGGTAGGGTATTATAGGCGTATATTTTGCCAAAATAGATGAAAGGTGAAATCTAGTGGCAATACCCCAAAATAAAACCGCCCTGTGCTATGCACAAGGCGGTTTTATATATTTTGAAAACAGCTAAATACTAGTGGCCGGCTGCTGGTGTAGCAGGGGCAGTAGCAGGAGCAGCTTTACCTGCATCCGGGTCGTTAACGGTACCTGTAATTTTCAGGGTTTCGTTAGCGTTTTTAGCGTTAGAGCTAACTGTTACAGTTTTAGTGAACGGGCCTACACGGTTAACATCGTAGTGAACCGAGATAGAACCTTTACCACCAGGCAAAATTGGCTCGGTAGGGCAGGTAGGCACGGTGCAACCACAGCTACCACGGCAGCTGCTGATGATAAGTGGCGACTTGCCGGTGTTGATGAACTTGAACTCGCGGGTTGCGGCCTTTTCATCGCTTTTGGTAACAGTACCATAGTCAAGGGTAGTGTTATCAAACTTAATCTCCGGTGCATTTGGGTCCGGTGCGGCTTGTTCAGCAGGAGCGGAAGCCGGGGCTGTTTGCGCCATAGCAAACACCGATGCACCTGCAAAACTTAACATTAGAAATAACTTCTTCATTGTTGTTGTTTTTGTTGGTTTAAAAATTTTTGTTGTCGTTTGATGTTAAGTCAAATGTAATGCCTTTTACCGTTTACACAATATACTATGTTATAGGGTTTAACGTTTTTTACACCTTAAACACAGTCTAAATAAGCCTGTTTTCAGTGGTAATTTAACCTGGTGCACTTAAGGTGCAGTGGCCATACAATGGCCTTTGTTTCACTCTCATTCCATAGTGTTTCAAGCTTAGGTAAAAGCACTTCTATTGGGTCGCTGTTATGCCGCGCTAAATAGGCATTATAGGCGCTCCAGCTGCGCACATAATTTAACCATTGTTCACGGTTCCAGTTCATGCTACAAACAAAATCGGGGGTATCTATCGGTGTAAACGGGAAAGGCAGGGTTTGGTATTTGTTGCGCACATACCAGCGCCCATCGGGCCAGTAAGCATGTAGGTAGTCGTACATAAACCACTCCATCAGTTCGTCTATCTCTGCCGATATGCGCGCTTCGCTATAGGTCCATAGGGCCAAAATGCCATTAGGTTTGGCCACGCGTTGGGCTTCGGCATAAAACAAATCGTGTATAAACCAGTGCGCTCCGGTAGCCACGGTTATAAGGTCGGCAGAGGAATCAGGCAGCCCGCTTTCTTCTGCAGTGGCTATTCGGTATTCTATGTTGGGCGCGGCTATGGCGTTTCTTATTTGCTTTTCGCTGGCATCGGTAGCTATCACCTGCTTAAAGTGGCGGGCCAGCGAAATAGCCGCTTGCCCGTTGCCGGTAGCACAGTCCCAGCATAGCTGGTTAGAGGGCGAAATGCTGCTTAAATACTCAAAAAGCGCCTCGGGGTAGGTGGGGCGGGCCTTTAAGTACATATCGGCCTGCCGCGAAAAGTGGTCCTGGAATTCCATACGGTTGCAAACCTAAAATATCTGTTTTGGTATGCTAATACTACACTTTAAAACAAAGGGTGGAAACTTTCAGGCAATTTTTGGTTTCCATTGTATTTATCGTATACATTTGCCGCCGCTTTGAAAAACCAGCAACATATCAACCTGCTCCAGAAATCGGGAGAGCTATTTAAAAAGTATGGCGTTAAAAGTTATACCATGGATGATATTGCCAAAGAGCTGGGCATGAGTAAAAAGACCATCTACCAGTTTGTAGAGAATAAGGCAGAGCTGGTTAAGCTATCTATGCAAAATTATCTGCAGGAAGAGCGCAACCAGCTGGACTCTATACTACAGGCATCTAAAAACTCGGTAGACGAGATGATAAAGATGATGGCTTACTTTTTTGAGCAGGTACAGGATTTTAACCCTTCGGCGCTGAACGATTTGCAAAAGCACTACCCCGAAGCCTGGGATTTGTACAACGAACACCGGTTTCATTTTATGCTGGATATGATTACCCGCAATATGGAAACAGGGGTAGCGCAGGGCCTGTATAGAAGCGGCCTTAATGCCGACGTAATATCGAGGGTATATATTGCCAACACGGCGGTATTGATAGACCAGCAGTTATTCCCCAGCGATAAGTATGTTTTTTTAGATACTTATAAAGAATACCTGGATTACCATTTGCGGGGTATAGTGTCAGAAAAAGGATTGAAGTACCTGGAAGAACACAATTTATTTAAGAGTTGAACGACATAACTCAACACCATGAAGAAAACCTTACTACTCGCCATAACCCTGTTTTTTGCTGCCACCGGCTTTTCGCAAGTGGCTACCGTAAAAGCATATACTGTAAAAGAGGCCGTAGATTACGCCCTGCAATACAACAACTCGGTTAAGAATGCTAAGCTGGATATAGACAAAGCCAAATGGCGCAACCTGGAAATTTACACTACCGGCTTACCCAAAATAGCGGCTAATTTCGATTACACCTATTATTTTAAGCCGCCTATATCGCCGGCGCTGGGTAAAATTTTTAGTGAAGGTACCCTGGCGCAGGTGTTTGGAGTATTGGCTCAGTCTAACCCGGCTATAGCCAACATACTGGCGAATAGCGGAAACCAGGCAGTCTCATTTGTACTACCCCACAATATTAGCACCGGTATACAGGTAAACCAGCTATTGTTTGATGGCCGCTATGTATTTGGTGTAAAAGCAGCCAAAGACCTTACTAAAACCGCCCGCCTGAGTGCCGATATGAGCGACATTGAGGTGAAGTATTCGGTAATGAAGGCTTACTATCAGGCGGCCGCTGCCCTGGAAGGAAAAACGCTACTGGCCGATAACCTGAAACTGATAGATAAGCTGTTGGACGACACCCGCAAAACATACCAGGAGGGCCTGATTGAAGAACTGGATGTAAACCGTCTTGAACTGGCCCAGGCAACTCTTAGCAGCCAGATAGCTTTGCAAAACCAAATGGCAGAAGTAGCCCTGGCTAATCTTAAATTCCAGATGGGGATGTCGCTTAACGAAGAAATTATTTTAAAGGACCGGTTAGATGAGTTAAAAACCGAAGTGCAGTCTACTTTAGGTATTACGCAGTTTGACCCTAAGAACCGCATAGAATATAAAATGTTTGAAACCGGTATTAAATTGAAGGGTTTTGAAATGCGCTCGCAACGGGTGCAGTATTTTCCATCATTGTATGCATTTATGAATTACGGCTGGCAATCGCAGGCGCAAGGCAGTAAAGATATTTTTAAGAAAGACAGCTGGTTCGACCAGGGCTTTGTGGGCTTAACGCTTAAAATTCCAATTTTCGACTCGGGCGAAAAACTGGCACAAGTGCGACAAACCAAACTTGACCAGCAAAAACTGAAGAACGATTTCGAGAATTTTAAAAATGCCAGTGACCTGCAGTTCCGTGCGGCACAAAGCAGTTTTGCCTCGGCACTTACCGATGAGGCCAACAGCCGCAGGGCTAATGACCTGAGCAAGAAAATTTTTGACCGCAATACCATTAAATATAAAGAAGGCGTAACCAATAGTTTTGAGTTACAGCAAAGCCAGCAAGAATTGGTAACCAATCAATTAAAATTTATCCAAAGCTCGCTGAACATACTCAACACCAAAGCAGATTTGGATAAAGCATTAGGCATAAAGTAATATAAGCAACGAAGGATTTAGCAACACAAAAAATTTAAGCAATGAAGTTTCAAACACTATGGACGGTTTTAGCTGTTACACTTATTCTTTCGGCATGCACAGAAAGTGAAAAGAAAACGGTAGAGGAAAAGAAAAAGCAATTAGCCGGATACAAAACCGAGTTGAAAGAGCTGACAGGTAAAATAGAAACGCTTGAAAAGCAAATAGCCAAGCTGGACACCGGTTTTCATATAGCACAGAAAACAAAGCTGATACAGGTAGAGGCAATTAAGAAACAGGATTTTAACCACTACATAGAAGTGCAGGGCAATATAGATGCCGAGGAAAACACTATAGCCCTGAACCAGCAACCGGGTATAGTTACCGCTATATATGTAAAGGTGGGCGACCGTGTAAGCAAGGGCCAGATATTAGGTACAACGCAAACCACGGCCGCCCTCGAAGACCAGGTAAGAAGCACCGAAACACAGGTAGAACTTGCCCGCACCGCGTTTGAAAAACAAGCGCGACTTTGGGACCAGAAAATAGGTAGCGAGATACAATACCTGCAGGCCAAAACACAAAAGGAAGTAGCAGAAGCAGGCCTATCGGCTGTAAAGAAGCAACTGGAAATGACTAAAATAATTGCCCCTATAGGTGGTGTGGTAGACGCTGTTAACCTGCGCGTAGGCGAAATGGCCGCGCCCAGCCAGTTAATGCCGGGTATACGCATTATTAACGAGCAAAGCCTGAAGGTAAAAGCCAAGCTGGCCGATAGCGACTTTGGAAAAATAAGCAAGGGCGATAAGGTAACGGTTGAGTTTCCGGATATTAATAAGACCATACAATCTACAGTTGCCTATGTGTCGCAAACTATTGACCCTCGCAGCCGCACCTACCAGGTAGATGTAAACTTGCCCAAAGGCGGGGCAGGTTACGCCGCTAACCTGATAGCTAAACTTAAGATTAACGATGCCAACCTTAAAAATGTACTGATTGTACCAACCAACGTAGTTCAAAAATCGGAAGAAGGTAAATATGTACTGGTAGCTGTAGATGAAAAAGGGGTGAAAATAGCCCGTAAAAAAATGGTAGAAACCGGTGCCGATTACGGTGGCACTACGGTAGTAACCAAAGGCCTGGAAGAAGGTGACCAGTTGATAACCTTTGGCTATAGCGAAGTAGTAGACGGACAGAGAATTGAATATTAGTAAATAACTGTTGTACACCTATTGCCTATAAGCTAAAGGTAGCCATTGCCCTGCGGTGGTGCTGGAATAAACAGCGCAGCAAAACATAAGAAATTGATATGAATACCGAACGCCTGAAAGAGCTCAAGTTTACCAGCTGGTGTATTGATAATGCCACCAGTATTTATGTGTTTATCACCATTATTGTGCTTTGGGGCCTTATGACCTATAACAGCCTGCCCAAAGAGTTGTTTCCGGATGTGGTAGTGCCTACTATTTCGGTAGTTACTATCTACCCGGGTGCTACACCCGAGGATATAGAAAACCTGATTACCAAACCAATAGAAAAGCAGGTAAAGGGACTTAACGGGGTTAAGAAGGTAACCAGCAACTCGCTGTCCGATGTATCGATTATTACTGTTGAATTTTCTACCGACCTGAAACCGAGTGAGTGCAAGCAGAAGGTAACCGATGCGGTGGCCAAAGGCAAAAAGGATTTGCCAAGCGACCTCGACAGCGACCCGCAGATTCAGGAGTTTGATATAAACGAGCTACCTATTATGAATATTAACCTGGCCGGCGATTTTCCGCTTGACCAGATTAAAGAATATGCCGAAGACCTGAAGGATAAGATTGAGAGCATGAAAGAGATTACCCGCGTAGATATAGTGGGTGGTGTAGAGCGCGAAGTGCAGATAAATGTAGACCTGTACAAATTGACCAGTGCCGGTATTACGTTTATGGATATTGAAAACGCCATACAGCGCGAAAACCTGAATATATCCAGCGGAGAGGTAAGAGTAGACCAGCTGCGCCGCAATGTGCGCGTAACCGGTGAGTTTAAAGACCCGGCTGAAATTGGCGAGATAGTAGTACGCTCGTTTGTAGGTACTACTGTGTTCTTAAAAGATATAGCTACAATAGAAGATGCTTTTAAAGAGAAACAGGACTTTGCACAGCTGGACCACAAACCGGTAGTTACCCTTAACGTGGTAAAGCGCAGCGGCGAGAACCTGATTAACGCTACCGACCAGATTTACGAAACACTGGACGATTACCAGACCACTAAGTTCCCCCAGGGCTTAAAAATTAAAGTAACCGGCGATACCTCAGAAAATACCCGTGTACAGTTACACGACTTGTTGAACACCGTTATCCTAGGTTTCATCTTCGTGGTGTTTATCCTTATGTTCTTTATGGGCTTTAGCAATGCGTTCTTTGTGGGCCTTTCGGTGCCGCTTACCACGCTGGTTGCTTTCCTGTTTATGCCGGCATTGGGCATGACCATGAACGTAATGGTGCTCTTCTCGCTACTGCTTGCCCTGGGTATAGTGGTAGATGATGCCATTGTGGTAATTGAAAACACACACCGTATTTACAACCGTTACGATTTTGGTATTGTGCAAAGCGCCAAGTATGCAGCCGGTGAGGTATTCTTACCTGTATTAGCCGGTACACTTACCACGCTGGCTCCGTTCTTCCCTTTATTGATATGGCCGGGTATAGTAGGTAAGTTTATGAAGAACCTGCCCATTACGCTCATTATAGCGCTTGGTGCATCGTTGTTTGTTGCCTTTGTAATGAACCCTGTGTTTGCGGTTACCTTTATGAAAAAGGATGACCACGAAAGCAAATCGAAACTAAGCGATTACATCAAGGGCTTTATCGTGTTTGGCCTGATAGCAGTAATAGGCTATATCACCGGCAACTTTGGTATCGGTAACTTTGCCCTTACCGCATTGGTTCTGATATTGGTTTACCATTTTGTTTTAAGCCATGTAATCCGCTGGTGGCAATTAACCTTATGGCCAAAGGTTACTAATGGCTACCGCAAGCTGTTAACTATCTTTATTAAGGGTTACCGCCCTATCTATATTCCGCTTAGCGTAGTGGTATTGCTGGTTGCCAGTTGGGCCATTTACCTGGGCAGCAAACCGCAGGTAGAATTCTTCCCCAATGGCGAGCCGAATTTTGTGTATGTGTATTGCAAACTGCCTATGGGTACCGATGCTAATGTTACGGATTCAGTAACCCGCCTGATAGAAAACCGGGTATACAGTGTAATAGGCGAAAATAACCCTGATGTAACTTCAGTAATATCTAACGTAGGTTTAGGTGCCGGCGACCCGCAGAACCCCGATAAGGTAGCTACCCCCAACAAGAGCAAGGTAACCGTAGCCTTTAAAAAGTATGCTGACAGAAAAGGTGTTGTAAAAGGCTTCTTTAAAAACCTGAACCCATTTGGTGGCAATAAGAAAGATGCCCCTGCAACTACTTACTGGTTAGATACACTGCAGAAGTCTTTCTCGAAGGTGGGTATAGCCGGTGCTGAAATTTCGGTAGAGAAAGAAAGCAACGGTCCACCGGTGGGCAAGCCTATTAATATAGAAATAAGCGGCGATGATTTTGAAGTAATGAAAAACATGGCTGCTGAGCTGAAGAGCAAAATTGATAAGGAAGGTATATCGGGTATAGCCGAACTAAAGAGTGACCTGCAGATAAGCAAACCTGAAATTATCATCGATATAGATAAAGAAAAGATGCTGCGCGAAGGTATTTCACTGGGCCAGGTAGGTTCCGAATTGCGCACCGCTTTGTTTGGTAAAGAGGCGTCTAAGTTCCGCGATAAGAATGATGATGCCCCTATACAACTGCGCTTAAAGGCTGAAGACCGCCGCAATGTAGAGCAGCTAATGAATCTCAACATCTCTTACATGGATTTCAGTACCGGCTCGTTCCGTCAGGTGCCGATATCCTCTATTGCTAGTATGCACTATGACAATTCAATAAGTGTAATCAACCGCAAAAACCAAAAGCGGGTAATTACTCTGTCATCTGACCTTAGCGAAGGCTATGCGGCTAATGAAGTTATCCCGTTGGTAGAGCAGATTATTACCAATATGGATATACCCGAAGGTTATGAAGTAAAGATGACCGGTGAGCAGGAGCAACAGGCCGAGACCGGAGCTTTCCTTGTGCAGGCGTTTGGTATTGCGCTGGCCCTTATGCTGTTAATCATGGTGTCGCAGTTTAACTCGGTAGTTAAGCCGCTTATAATTTTCAGCACGGTGGCCTTCTCTCTAATTGGTGTAGCGCTTGGTTTTGCTGCAACAGGTAAAACTTTCTCGGTGGTAATGACCGGTGTAGGTATCTTTGCCCTCGCCGGTATAGTTATCCGTAACGGTATTTTGCTCATTGAGTTTATTGATGAGTTGCGCGAGCGCGGCATGACCGTAGACGAAGCCGTAATAGAAGGTGGCGCTACACGTATGACACCGGTAATACTTACAGCTGCAGCAGCTATATTAGGTTTGATACCTTTGGCTATTGGTTTGAACATGGATTTTGAAACCCTGTTCAGCCAGCTTGACCCTCACTTCTATTTAGGTGGCGATAACGTAAGTTTCTGGGGGCCATTGGCCTGGACCATGATTTATGGTTTGATGATGGCGACTTTCCTTACGCTGTTGGTAGTACCTACCATGTATGTATTGGGTTATAAAACACGCGCCCGTTTCCGCCGCGGATTTTTTAAGAAGAAACAAGAGGCACCGGTTGCCCCTTCTGCCGAATAAATAAAAGGCCCCCGATAGTAGGGGGCCTTTTTTATTTCAGGACGTTACAGACAGTTACACCTTTAAAGATTTTAAGTTGGATCTAAAACTGATAGCGGAACCCGCCGCTTAATCCAAAATTGTATTTGCGTTTATCCTGCACTCCAATTTTTTGCAGGTTCATGTAAAACATAGGTTCGGCAAAAAGCACAAAATGCTTTTTAGCAATATACTCTACCCCCGCACCGGCATAAAAAGACGCATAGTAGCGCTTAGATTTGTTGATGGAAAAATCATCTGTGCTGGCGCTTGAAGGGCTTCCGTTTACACCCGATAGAACATCGTGCGATTTAGTGTTAGGGTCAAAACTATTTTCCACCGGGAAAAACTGGTCGGGTGTGTTGCCCAGGTTAGCATTGAAGTTTGTATCTATCCGTACCGAGTAATCAAAGGTTTCCTTCAACTTAATGTGGTTGATAATGCCGGCGTTTACATAAAACTTAAAGTTCTGTTTAACCAACGGGTATACTTTTATGCCAATAGGTATGGTAAGCTCGGTTATGCGGCTGGTGTAATAAGTAAGTGTTACCGGGTAGTTTTCGCTCTTGGGTTGCAGCACATCAAAAGATGTACGGCTGTATAATATAGAGTTGGTAATGGCCACGCGGTTTACAAAAAGAAAATCGTGCGTAAAGCCAACCATATACGATGGGCGGTCATAAAACAAAGTGGGCCGCGCAGGCACATTGGGGTTATCTGGTTGCTTACCTAGCGTGCTACCGGTAATATTAGCAAGCACACCTAAGGAGTAATTAAAAATCTTCTTTTTGGCTTTAGGCAATAGATCCTCTTCTTTTTTGTCTATACCGGTTATGGCATTTTCACTTACATAGGCTAATAAAGAAGCTTCCATTCTTTGCAGGTTGCCGGGTTCCTCCAAATTCTTTGCTGCCCCCGCGGCTGCAAGCATTTCTGCTTCTTGCTGAATGGCAGTTTGTGTTACAACCGTCCCGGCGTTATTGGCTACGCCCGCCGTTGTTCCGGCGGTTTTCTTGCTACTTGCCGTCTGTGTGCGTTTAGCGCCTTTGGCTTTACCGGCACCGGTTTTATTAAATGCAATAAAACCATCGCCCGCCATTCCACTGCTACCGGATATTGTGTTTTGAACTTTTGTTTTTTTACTCTTTGTAACCTGGCTTTTACCCGTTGTGTTTGCGTTATTTTCTTGGGTGTTTTTTCCATTTGCAATTGTATTCTCTACGCTCTGATTTTTATTCCCTGAAAACTCTTCATTCATCAAAGGGTGAATGGTATTTTCTTTACTGGATGCTGATTGGGAATTGCCAACTGTATGAAGTGATTGCTCTTTACCGCTATTGTTTATTGTAGGCTGCTGACTGTGGGTTGCCGACTGCTCATTTTCATTATTGCCAATTGCTAATTGCCGACTGCCAACTGTAGACCCCAACTCATAGCCCGCAACACCTACCCCTAATAGCAACGCCGCCGCAATGCCACCGGTCCACCACCAAAAAAACCCTCTGCGCTTTTTCTTTTTATCAAGCATAGCTTCCATTTTGTCCCAGGCAGCCGGGTCAAACGGAAACTCAGCACCGCTGAGCTTGTCGCGCAATTGCTTATCGCTGTTACTTTCCATATACACTTATCTTTACTTTATTCAACTGAATTATCTTTTCCTGAAGCTTGGCCCTTGCTTTGGCCAGGTTGCTTTTGCTGGTGCCTTCGCTTATGCCCAGCAGTTCACCTATCTCGGCGTGGTTGTAACCCTCTACTACATATAGGTTAAACACAGCCCGGTAAGCAGGAGTTAATTGATTTACCATTTCTAATATCTGTTCGGCGGCCAGATCGGCTATTACATCGCCGGTATCTTCGGCATACACCGATTTCTCCATGTCGGCATGCTGGTGGCGCATTTCGCTACGCAGGTAATCTATGGCTGTGTTTACCATTATCCGGTAAATCCAGGCCTCCAGGTTGCCGCCTTTATCGGCAAACTTTTTAAGCGAGTCGAACACCTTTAAAAAACCCATGTTCAGTATTTCGGTAGCCTGCTCACGGTGGCTTGAGTAGCGCATGCACACCCCCATCATCTTGCCAAAAAAGCGCTCATACAAACGCTTTTGGGCAAGCCGCTCATTTTTAATGCAGCCCCTGATGAGTTCCTCTTCCGTCACACTGAATACAATTTTCATCTCTAAGTTAGTCCTTTTGCAGAAGTTCCTCTTCTTCAAGAAGAGGAACTTCTAAAACCCTTCTTCTATCTCTCTACCGCTATCCTGCTCAGCAGGGTTATATTCTGTATATTGCTGTAATCGTACTGGTATAAACCATCATCGCCAATCATCATCAGTCGGTGGTTAAAAGGTATTACATCGGTAGCTTGTATATTGCCGACGGTCATTACCGGTGTCGTGCTTATCGCCTCGGGGTTGGTGGCATCAAATACTTTTAAGCCAGCCGTACCATCGCAGATAAATAGTGTGTTGCCATCTTTACCTAAACCATGAGGGTTGGTCATTTGCACGGTGTGTTTAAGCGTTGGTGTAGCAAGGTTGGCAATATCTACTACCTCCAGCTGGTTAAAATCTGTATTGCAAGGCGTGCCGCTGCGCAGGGTAATGTAAGCATAGTGGTCGTCTACCACCACCGGGTCGCAGGCGGTGCCGTGTATATACGTAGAAACATACGATGGCGAAGCCGGGTTGTTGATGTTGTAAATAAACATACCATTGGTGCTGCCTATAAACAAGTGGTTATTGTGCGGAAAAATAGTTTCGATGTTGCGGCCTACATTGGTAGTGCCCAGCGATGTCAGGCTACCGCCAATGTTAAACACACGCAGCGAAGACTGGTCAACTACATACAACGTATTGTTAGCAATGGTAAATCGCGCCATGCTGCCACCTACACCCGGTGCGCTTACGTTACCTTTGGTAAACGAGCCACCGCCCGTGCTATTAGCTACAAATACATCGCCTTCCATCCATGGCCCGCCGCGGCCCCAATAACCTCCGCCACCATTGCAATCATTGCTCATTTTTTCGGTTACCATGCTTTCGTTAAAGCCCGTTACCACACCTTTGGTTGGGTCACCATAGTAACCGGTAGTATAAATACGGTCTGGCAAAGCATTTTCTACACGCTGTGTAACGGTTACATTCAGCGGGTTGCTTATGTCCAGTGCCAGCAGGTCTATATAGCTATCGGCATATAGTGTGTTGCCCACGGCAGCTATATCCATGTTGCCGGGTATTTTAATAAAAGCAACATTCTGCGGCGATGAGGGGTTGCTGTTGTCTATTACGTGTATGCCTTTATCTACCTCGTTCACAAAAATGTAATTACCCTTCATATAAATTTTACCGGGTTGCTTTAGCGCGGTGGCCGGCTCCGATTTTACCGAGCTGCGTAGCTCTTCAAAACTCATATAAATAGGGTCGTATCTTTTGTAGGTTACGGTTTGCTCGCATTTGTCTTTGCGACAGCTGGAGAATAGCATCAGGCAAAGAAGAGCAGCGTATGCGGTTGTGTTAAACAGGGTTTTCATGTGTATGTGTTTAATGTTTTAATAATAGCAAGGCAACGGTTTACTGTTTAGAAACGTTTTGATTTTGAAAACCGTTGCCTGAACCCAAAAATACTGTCATGAAACAGATACTTTCTACACTACTCATTTTAGTTGCCTGCTTGTTATCTGCGCAAAGCAACATAGAAGATGTGGTTTACTTAAAAAACGGAAGCGTATTACGGGGCAAGATACAAACTCCCGCCAGCGAAGGAAAAACCAGAATTGAGTTGCTGGGCGGTAGCGTGTTTGTATTTGACCAGGCAGAAATAGACAGTATAAAGCGTGAAAGCACTTTAAAAAGAAGCCTGAAAGAAATTAACCGCAACTATTTCCGCCGCGACAGAGGTTTTAGAAACATAACCGAGTTTGGCTTTATATATGGTACCGATTTAAAGAAGCCCGAGGACGACCCCTACAATTATTACAATAACAATACCGATGATTTTGGCCTATCGCTTCACACGGTAAACGGCTACCAGCTTTGGCCCTATTTGTTTGTAGGCGGCGGAGTGGGCATAGATAGGTTGATTAATTACAAGCAGACGTTCTCGCCTTTTTATGTGCGCGTAGCCAGCGAGTTTTTAAAAAAGAAAGCAACCCCTTATGTTTATCTGGATGCCGGGTACTCGGTAATGTGGAAGAAGAAAAATGATGTCTATTACAGTTATCAAAACAAAGGAGGGTACTATGTATCGTGCGGCGGTGGGGTGCGCATATATACCCGCAGCCGCGCTTCTGTACTATTATCAGTAGCCTATAAGCGCAACTACAGCGAAACAAAATGGTGGTATACGGTAGGGGGTGATGGTAGTTCTTACGAAATAAAGCGTACCTATCAGCGCATGGTATTTAATGTAGGGGTTACCTTTTAGGCGATTATGCAGTACATAGAGAAAAGCAGTACAATTATTTGCCTTTCATTCGTATAATAAAATTACCGTATCTCCCCTTTTTTCTCTGCTTCGTACTGATACACTGTATACAGTATTGTTTTTCCTACAGCATTCAGCGTAGTTTTATCCACTATATCCATATTGTCGGCGTGTGTGTGCCAGTAATCGCCAAAAGTTTGCGAGCGGCTGGTAGGGTCATAGTGTATAATATCTACCGTAGGTATTTTAGCTACCTGGTTAATGTAAACATGATCATCGGTAATGCCGCCAATAGTTTGGTTACTGAAAAAGTTAGAGTAACCCAGCGCATTAGCGTTGGCCCAAACCCTATCCTGCACCCAGCCGGCGTTGAAAGATGAATTGCCTTCGCGGGCAAACACGGCCCCCTTGGCTGCCGCCATATCCAACAAAATTCCAAAGTCAGCACGATAGCCCGGCACGTGCGGTGTGGCGCTCCAGTGCTGTGAGCCAAGGCACCAGCTGCCTTCGCTATCATAAGTTCCCGGCTTAATAATATCATCCAGAGACGAAGAATAACCGCGGTCTTCGGCATCGTTAAAAAAGAAATCTATCCCAATATTGCTTAGCGGTTGCGATTTAATAGCCCGCGCAACTTCTATCAAAGTTCCTACACCACTGGCACCATCGCAGGCAGAAAGGATAGGTTTGTCACGGTCTTTGGTATCCTGGTCGGCCCACGGGCGGCTATCCCAATGCGAGCATAATAAAATGCGGGTAGTAGCCTGCGGGTTTATGGAGCCTATAATGTTGGTGGCTTTCAAATTTACACCATCAAAACCCTTTACCTCAAACTTCTGTATGTGAACAGTATCGGTGTATTTCTTAATCTCTTCTATCAGGTATTTAGCACAAGCTTCATGGCCCTTCGAGTTCATTTCGCGGGTGCCGAAAGCCAATTGCGCGGCAGTATAGTTGTAAGCCGAGTCGCTGTTAAAGGCCGGTGCATTTACAACTACGGCAGGCTTGGTTTCAACTGGCGTTTCTGTCTGCTGGCCCTTAAACCTATCGCAAGATGCCAAGCAGAGTAAAACCAAAAAGGATATGTATTTGTTCATGTAGCTAATTAATTAGAACTCCAGCTAACGCCTTCTTTTCCATCTTTTACCTGTATGCCTACCTTCAGCAATTCGTCGCGAATTTTATCCGATGCTGCAAAGTCTTTTTTGGCGCGCACATCTTTGCGCAGTTCAAGTATAAGGTTCATCAGCCCCTCTACTTTATCCGATGATGCACCCTCCTCTTCTTTCAGGCCCAATACTTCTACAACTATATCATTGAACAGCTTTTGCAACTGTTCTTTATCGGCTGCGGTAATGGTTTGGCTACCATCATTAACCGAGTTGATAATGCTAACCCCCTCAAACAAACCCGCAATAGCCACTGGTGTATTGAAGTCGTCGTTTAGAGCATTGTAAACATTGTTTTTTACGTCCTCTACCTTAACCGATGATTTCTCAGAGGTCTTTAAACCAGGCAATAATTTTATAGCATTAATCAAGCGCTGATAACCTTTCTCTGAAGCCTGTAACGCAACGTTTGAAAAATCGAGCGTGCTGCGGTAATGCGCTTGTAGCATAAAGAAACGGACTGTCATGGGCGAGTAGCCTTTCTCCAGTAATTTATGGTTACCGGTAAAGAGTTCCTGCGGTAAAAATGAATTGCCGAGGCTCTTACTCATTTTCTGTCCGTTAACCGTAAGCATGTTAGTATGCATCCATGTACGGGCCGGCGATTTTTTGCAGCAGGCCACGTTCTGTGCTATCTCGTTGGTATGATGTGTAGGCACCAGGTCCATACCTCCGCCATGTATGTCAAATTCTTCTCCCAGGTATTTGCTGCTCATGGCGCTGCACTCTATATGCCAGCCGGGGAAACCCTCACCCCAAGGGCTTGGCCAGCGCATAATATGCTCGGGCTTTGCTTTTTTCCATAGCGCAAAATCAAGCCGTCCTTTTTTAGCATCCTGCCCTTCCAGGTTTTCGCGGGTGCCGTCCAGCATTTCATCCAGCTTGCGGCCACTAAGTGCGGTGTAAGGGTAATCTTTAGCAAACTTCTCTACATCGAACCAAATGGTGCCATCTACTTCGTATGCCAGGCCATTCTCAATTATCTTCTTGGTCATTTCAATCTGCTCAATAATGTGCCCACTGGCAGTAGGCTCTATACTGGGTGGCAGGAGGTTAAAGTCATCCAGCACTTTATGAAAATCCACGGCGTATAGCTGCACAATCTCCATAGGCTCCAGCTTCTCAAGGCGTGCGCGTTTGGCAATTTTATCTTCTCCTTCATCCCCATCGCTTTCCAGGTGACCTACATCGGTTATGTTGCGCACATAGCGCACACGATACCCCAAATGCTTTAGGTAACGAAACACAACATCGAACGATAAAAACGTGCGGCAATTGCCAAGGTGGGCGTGGCTATATAAAGTAGGGCCGCACACATACATGCCTACGTGAGGCGCGTTGAGCGGTTTAAAAACTTCTTTCTCGCGGGTAAGGGTGTTGTATATTTTAAGTTCCTGCATAAGGGTGCTAATATATAGAAAGTGTTTAGGTTGAAAACAGACTATAGAGAGAACGTTACCGCCACCGGGTAGTGGTCAGAGAGCGGCTCGCTGATTGTGCGATAAGAGTTGACCTTAATCTCGCTATCAAAAAAGGTGTAGTCTATACGGAAAATCGAGAATTTATTGGCAAACGTAGCCCCAAAGCCTTTGCTTTTTTCTATGAATGCATCCTGCAATTTATGGCGCGCTGTACTGTAGGTATAAGACACCGGCACATCGTTAAAATCGCCGCAAAGGATTTTGTGCCCGTTAAACCCATCTACGCTTTCGGCCACCGCATTGGCTTGCTGCGCCCGTTTGGTATAGGCGCGTTTCATTTTGCGCATTATGTTCTTCACGGGTGCCCAGCGGGTGCTTTGGTTAACCTCTATCGAATCCAGTGTAGCGTAATCATCGTAGCCTAAATGGATAGATTGAAAGTGGACGTTGTAAAGTCGCGTAACCTTACCGTTAATATTCAGGTCACTGTAAATACAGTTATTGGTCAGCGAGTTTTCGAAATCTATTACGCCGGTATCCACCATCGGAAACTTAGAAAACGTAGCTACACCCCATTGCTGGTGCAGTTCGCCCGATTTCCAGAGTGTTTTTTGCACCTTGCTTTTGGGCGTGCGCTTTAAATCTACCGATGGGAAAAAGTGAACGTATTTATAGCCCAGTGTATCGCGCAGGTATTCCAGGTTATGAAACAACTGGTTATTGGTATAAAACTCCTGCAGGCAAAGTACATCGGCATTCTCTTTTTTAATAAGCGCCATCATCTGCTCGCGGGTTTCGGTATTCTTATTCCAGTTATACAGGTCAAAGTTCTTTACATTCCAGGTAAGCACCTTTACACCTTGCTCGGTATTGTCAGCACTAAAATTTACGGCAAAAGTGGCGTGTATAAAACTCCAGGTAAGTGCAATCGCCACCAGCGATATAAGACCAAAGGCATCGCGCTTGGCTATCCATAGCAGCAAAAAGAAAAAATTAACCACCAGTACCACCGGAAAGGCAAAGCCCAAAAAGGCCAACTGCCAGTATTGCGTGGGCGAAATATAAGTAGCCAAGCACGAGCATAACAATACTACAAGGGCAATTACATTAAGCGTTTTGAAAAAAATACGGAGCAAGGGGTTGAGTATTACTATTTACAAATACCGGGCGAACAAACTACTTTTTGCTGTAGTTGAACAAAAAATCTTTTTCTTCTTTACTAAGGCTATCGTAACCAGAACGCGCAATTTTATCCAATATTTCATCTACGCGCTGTTGTTCGGTTTTGCCTATATTTTTTTGAGCAGGCTTTTGATAGCTCTCATTTTTATAGGTAGCTTTTAATTTGGGTTTGCGTTTAAAAAGATTGCCAACAGGTTTAAATATTCCAAATAAATCAAACCCGCCTTGTAGCGACCGGATATACAAAAAGCCACTTAGCGCTCCACCTATGTGGGCAATATAACCTCCGGCATTGCCATAGGGTATATTGATAATATCAAGCAATAATGAAACGAGCGCAATGTATTTTATTTTAACCGGGCCTATAAACATTAACCCTATTTCGTACTCGGGATTAAGTGTAGCGGCGGCAAACACTATGGCAAAAATACTGGCCGATGCACCAAGCATTAGCGCACTCTCTGCACCAGGCCTGAAAACCGGAATAAGGTTGTACGCCAGTATATAAATAAGCGCGCCGCTTAATCCGCCCAGCAGATAAAGCGGTAATACCTTTTTATCCCCTATATGTAATACAAATATTTCGCCAAACCAGTATAGCCACAGCATGTTGAACAAAACATGCATAAAACTGGTGTGCAAAAACATATAAGTGAATACCGACCAGGGCTGGTAAAGCAAAGTATTAAGCGAAGCTGGAGTTTCGAGCTTGGCAAGCACTAAATTATAAATGACCGTATTTTGTATCAGAAAACTGATGAGATAGAAAATGCCGAAAAATAAAAACACCCCCAGGTTCACAAAAATCAGCTTCATCACCATGTTGCCATAGCGAAACTGGTGTTTAATATCATTGGTAATAGAATCGGTCAACATGTTTTCTCCTTTTTAATTCAATTTCTCTATCGTATAGGTTATAAAGTACCGGTCCTTTAAGTCGAATTTACTAAACGGGCACGGGTCGTCATTTTTTCCTTCGTGTGGGGAGTTTGTAAAATAATCAATCCGGCCCAGTTTATCAAACGAGTGCAGATTGCTTATCTCGCCATACACATCATCCAGGCAGCCTTTCAGCAGCATGTTTTGTATAGAAAAGATACGGTTCTTAAAAAAACGCTTGGTCTTTTTATCGCAGGCCGAGGCCGGGTCCAGAATATCGCCTGCCAGCAGGTCTATACCATCTACTTCCCATCCGCTTATGTACACCCTGAATTGCTTGCCCCGCGGTACGTACACAGTAAATTCGTTGTGAAGGTTCCAGTGGTGTTTATATGTTTTGCCTAAGCCTTTGGTAAGTATATGTCCCTTTTTGCCGTGAAAGTCGTTCAGAAAAACCCAATCGCTGCCCACGTTAACAAACAACCGAACTTCTGCCTTCGATAGTTTATCATTAATGTATTTAAACTTCAGACTGCTCAGCTTTATTTTATAAATATCTACAGGCAAATCACCGGCTATACCGCGTCCTTCGTCCCAGTAAAAATAAAGTGTGCGGGCATAAATCTCCAGGTCGTTGGCATTCTTGGTTTTCCAGGGTATTAGCACACGCACCGTTGCCGAATCGCTGTTTGGCTCTATCAATTCATACTGCGAAAAGCTATCTCCTTTCCTGCGGTCGAGTTTATACTTAAGCTGCGCATTGGGCGAAGGGCGCGGCAAATCTATTTTAACGGTAAACTCATAGTCTTTGCTGCTCATGTTTACCCGCTGTACATAAGCGGGGGCATTAAACCGGTTATTCTGCAGCGCACCGCCATCACCGCTGGCAAAAATATCTACCCGCGTGGCAAACTTTACCGAGCTATCGCCTATTAACACCTGTTCGGCCAGCGAGCGCTTAATAGCCACAAACCGGGGCGGATGTATCTCCGCTTCACTAGGCGGGTGGCCGCGGTCCCATACATAATGGCCCTCTACGTGTACCCAATCTCCCACCGATGGCCAGTTCCATATCTTATCTTTTAACTCGTGCCCGGCGCTATAAAATCCGCCGCTTCTGCCCGCATCATTATCATAGCGTAGCGGGTTCACTTTGTTGCACATTCCCAACCCGCACTCCCACTCACAGCGCACTACATTATGCAGCGAGGTGTCGTTTTTTTCGCCTTTGTGGTATACCAACAGTGGTAGAAGATTAGTAAACCGGTTATCATCGGTCTTATCGGGTATTACATCAAAGTTAACATCGTGCGAGTAGTGGTAAAAAGGGAGATCTTCGTGACTTACATGCGGGCCATGCGTGCCGTTTACCAAATTAGAGCCTACACGGCCTTCTAATATTGCTATGTAATCTTTACTCATTATAGGCAACCACGAGGGCAGTATAACACCTATATCGTAAAACTCGTGCCGGCGCAGAATAGAAATAGTATCGCGGCAGGGCAGAAAGCCTTCTTCGCTTTGTGTACAGCAGGGGTTATTGCTCAACGGCTGTGCACATAACTGCGATGCAGATAAAAAGAAAAGGAGAAGGATGCGTTTCATACTGGACCTGGCTCAAAGATAAATTTGCGCCCGAAAGTTTTTTATCGTTTTGTGAAACCTTTTTAAAACAGCCGCGTAACATTAATTAACCAAACGTGAGAGTATGATAGAACTTAACCCAAAAGCGCCTTACTGGCCAATTAACGATTAAAACATCAATTGCAGCGAAAGCTGATAACGAAAAGTCTTCTGGGAGCCGTAACTCTTAGAGGACTTTTCGTGTTTTTAAACCACGTCCGGTTGCTTTATCAGCTTCTGGTAATTGGCCCAAAGAATAGCCGCCCCTGCAAAACACACTACTGCCATAGTACCAACGGCATATACTACATTAACACCCTGGTGGAAAAATGCCAGGCTGAAAGTACCTATTAAACAGAGCCTGAGAAATACACTTATAACAAACAATATGCTGTTGGCCCTTCCTATTACATGGTTAGGTATGTGGTGAAATAAATAAGTAATACGCTGTATGCGTATAGCTGCATTGCAGGCACCAATTACAAAATTAGCTGCAAAATAAAGGTATACCACATTATTAAGCGCCATAACCAGGTACATGCAGCCGGAAATTATACTTAACATAATAATGCTGAATACCGCTTTACTTTCACTAAAAAGGCGGGTAGTTATAAAACCGGCTATAACAGCACCCATAGAGAAAGCCATGTCACCAAGGGCAAATACATCGCCGCCCTTTTGTAAAAACCTGTTTACGTATGAGGGCTGCACGTAGGTACCAAAAATAAGTACCGTTAAAAACACCAGTAACGAGGCATTGCCAAAGTGCAGCAGCAAGGGGTGCTTTCTTAAAAAAATAAGGCCGGTTTTCAAGCGTTCCCGCAATTGGGTGGTATCTGTCTTTTTTTCTGCTATCGGTAGCGATTTAATACGGTATATAATAGCAAATGCTATAAGATAAGTAAATGCATCTATGGCAAATATCTCATGTATTTTCCAGGCCTGAAAGTTGAATGGTAAGGCCATGTGGAAACCAAAAACAGAAAAGTGATTCTGAATACCGGTAAGCAGAATAGCGGCCAGGCCTCCGGCAATAGTAAAGGTTATCTGCCCCTGTATTTCAAGTAGTGATGTTACCCGGCCGTAATCTTCTTTGGCGGTTATTTCCTGCGCAAAGGCATAGAGGTTAGGAAAATGGATATTGTATATAAATACCGTAGTGCAAAAAATAAATGCTACCAGGTACCAGGGCAGAGAATCGTTTTTAAATCCAATAAGCGTAACTGAAGATAGAATGAACAGGCCCGCCAGATTCATGACCAGGAAAATGCGTTTTCTATCGTACCGGTCTATGAGTGTACCGGCATATACGCCCCAAAAAAGCGAAAGTGCCGTTGTTACAAAATACGCCTTGCCAAACAGCCCCTCCTGGTGAATTACACCCGTAAAATACCAGGGTATAGCCAGCATAGAGATACCCTGTGCCACCCCGCTGATGGAGTTGGCAAGCAATAAAAGAAATATGGCTCGGGAGTTTTTCATATCTTGGACCGAAACGAAACTAAAATAAAAGCCCAAGTGCGGGCACCTGATGGAACAAACCATAGATATTGAAATTTACAACAAGCTAACTAACTACTGCGCCTACCAGGAGCGCTGCGCTACCGATGTAAAGGATAAACTGCGGAAACTAAAAGTAGAGAAAGCAGATTTTGATGTCTATATAGAAAAACTAAGAGCAGGCAATTTTTTGAACGATGACCGGTATGTAAAATACTTTGTAGCCGGCCATGCCAAAAAGAAGTGGGGCAAAACAAAAATGAAAGCCGCTCTTAATGCAAAGCGTATCGATGCGTCTATTATTAAGATGTACCTGGACGATATGGACGAGGAAGACTATGACGACCAGATAAAAGCCGCCGCCGAAAAAAAATGGAATAGCATACGCACCGGCACCCCACGCGAAAAGAAAACCAAAGTGCTGCGGTTTTTGCTAAGCAAAGGCTACGAAATGAAAAAGGCTACCGAAGCCATGAAGGTACTCGGGTAATTTATGGCAGTTTGCTGTTAATGTAACCCTCTTCAGCCTCTATCTCCAATGTTTTAAACTGGTTGGTTTCTCCTTTTAGCAGCACAATTTTCGATTTGGGTAAATCCAATACCCCGGCAAGGTATTCCACCAGGTATTTATTGGCTTTGCCTTCTACCGGTTGGGCCTTAATTTTCACCTTCAGGCTGCCATCGGCTTCGCGTGCTATTTCATCGGTTTTGCTCGCGGGTTTTACTTTAATACGAAGTTTCACGCAAGTAAAGGTGTTAAAGGTTTTGAAGTTAAAAAACAAAACACACATCACTTTATTTGTTTCATTACATTTGTATCTACAAATATCAAACCATGACAGCAGAAGATATCATTGAAATATACACCGAATATACCCCTAACCCGGAGAGCCAGAAGTTTGTAACCAACCGCCATATACTGCCTAACTTTCAACTAGACTTTAAAACCCGTGAACTTGCCGAAGGTTCCGAGCTGGCAAAAGCTTTGTATGCTATTCCCTTTGTAAATGGAGTATTTATAGCCAACAATTTTGTAACTATTACCAAGAAGCCGGAATACGAATGGTTTGAGATTACTCCAGAACTAAAAGATGCCCTTCGCGTATTTTTACAAAGTGGCAAAAAACCGGTTGACGATTCGCTGTTGCCTAAAGATGTTTTGCAGGAGCAAAAATCAGAAGCAGCCAACGAAGACCCGGAAACCAAAATAAAAGACCTGCTTGATAAATATGTAAAGCCGGCCGTGCAAATGGATGGCGGCCACATAGAGTTCAAATCATTTGAGCATGGAGTAGTTACCTTATCGTTGCAGGGTTCTTGCAGCAGTTGTCCATCATCTACACTTACCCTTAAATCGGGTATAGAAGGATTGTTGAAGCGCATGGTGCCCGAGGTAGAAGAAGTAGTAGCAGAGGCAGAGTAACCAACTGCGGTTAATAAAAACGGAAACAGCCAGGGTCATAACTCCTGGCTGTTTCCGTTTTTGCGCGCCTTGCGTGCTTTTTAGTTAGAGACGGCCTCCAGTAATACTGCCGGGTAAGCTCTTTCTATACCATCTTTAGATACTGTCTTTATTCTGTAATACACATCTTTATTAGCGGCATACGGGAACTTATCTACCTGGTTAAAATCTCCACCTTTTTGTTTGCCATTGCAGCTAATGTATTTGCAACGGCCAAAGTAGTTGGGGTTCTCGGCGCTGCGCTCAATTACTATATAGTCAAACTGGGTCATATCCTTAACGGTAAGATGCAATTTTACTTCGCCCACGCCACGTTTTACATCCAGCGAAAACTCTTCATCTGACGATACAAACGAATACGACTTCTCGGCAGGCGCACCGGCAGATGCTGTAGAAAACCCAATGATTAAAGCAGCAAACAGGGAGAGCAATGTTTTATTCATGCATGTGTTTACGCCACCGGTTCAGGTTTGGTTGCGCTGTTTGGTTTGATTGTTACACGGTGTGGGTTGTAGGTAATATAAATTGGCAAAAATTGAAAAATGGCTACCCCCCTACCTGGCTACATGCCTGTTTATGAGTCAGTTATTTTTTGCGTTGGCTACCCCCCTACCATTTTGTATATATATAATATTACTTAATTTATATAATGCCATTACGGGCTGCGGTAATGTCATTACTAATTTGTAAAATATGATTGAAACCGAATTTGTCATACTACTGTCATTTCTTTTACCGGTGGTGTCATCTTACAATACTGTGACACTTAGCAGTTTACAAGGGCTTATGTTTGTGCTGTTCGTTTTAGCTGACCAGCTTTGAACCTATACACTATGAAAACGCTGGTCTACCCCCGGACCGAAAGGCCGGGGGTTTATGGATAAATTTTTTTACTTATAAATATGTAGCCTATGAAACCAAATTACACACTATCCAAATTACTTACAGCCCTGGCCATTGTAGCCGGCTGCATTCTTTGCCGGGCGCAGGGCCCGCTGGAATCGCTTACTGCCAACAACGTAAATGCCGGCATTGGCATTGGTGGTAACTTATTTTCTAATACGCAAACGCAGCTGGAAACCTTCAGCCACTTTGAAGTGCCCAAAGGCAGTGACATTAAGCCCTATTTTACAGCAGCACTTTGGTTAACGGCTACCGACCCCGGTAATACCCTTAGATGTGCCGCCCAGCGCTACTGCGGCACCGGCCACGATTTTTTTGATGGCCCTATGTCACCAAATTATAGTCCTGCTTATTATGTTTTCTATAATAGGGTATTTAAAGTGTCGCGCAGCCAGATAGAGCGACACATGGCCTTGCCGCAGAACAGCCCGGTTAGTGTCATGGATTCTGCCATCCTTTTCTGGCCTGCTAAAAACAACCCACATGTGGCTACCAGCTATGGCGTAGGTATATTGAGCCCGCTGGCACCATTTATAGATGCAGATGGCGATGGCCAATACAACCCTGTACATGGCGATGTGCCCGATATTTGCGGCGATGAAGCAATCTTCTTTGTATTTAATGATGTAGGTGGAACACACGCCGAAAGCGGAGGTGCTGCATTAGGGATAGAGGTACGCGGGCTGGCCGAAGTTTTTCTCGATTCTTCTTTTGGCGGTTTTAATGCTCCACCCGTAAATAAACGCGCCATCAATAATACCGTGTTTGTACATTACGAGATTCAGAACAAAGCTTCTATTGATTTGTTGAATGTAAAAGCCGGTATGTTTGCCGATGTAGATTTGGGCTGTTTTTCTAACGACCTTGTAGGCTGTGATACTAACCGCAACCTGATTTTTGCTTACAATGGCACTATGCCTGATTACGACTGCAACGGAACAACAGGTTATAAATCGCTGGATGCGGCTACAGGTATTAAGTTGCTAAACAGCCGATATACATCATTCAACTACCTGATTAATGGCGGCACTTATAATACAGATCCCTCTACCGCTCCCCAATACCAAAACTACCTAAACGGCCAATGGTTAGATACGATACCCTTTACCGTAGGTGGCAATGGCCACGGAGGCTCGGTACCTACCAGCTTTATATACCCCGGCAACCCATCTAACCCTAACGAATGGAGCGAAATAAGCACCAACCAACAGGCGGGTGACCGCCGTATGGTAGGCGGCAGCAGCCACGGCAGCCTATTGCCGGGTAATATACTTACCCTTGACTATGCATTTATCACCTCTATGGATTCAACGGCAGATAACCTGACTATAGTGGATACACTTAAGCAGGATGCGGACAGAATACAGGCTTTTTATGATAACACATTGGCCACTTGTCGGGCGCATATTACAACCGCCGTAGCAGAAATAAATACGCTGGCTATGTCTGTTTACCCTAACCCTGCCTCATCGGTATTGATGATTGAGGCACCGGCTACTATTAACCTTGTAGAGGTGCGCGATATGTTGGGCAGAACGGTGATTTCGCAAAAAACAGATACGCAAAAAGTGCTGCTGAATGTATCGGCTTTGGCAAAAGGTATATACCTGCTTAAAGCAGATGGCAGCGGCAAAACTGCAGTGAAGAAGATTGTGGTGGAGTAGAGAATGTAGCTTGAGTAAAAGACATCCACCTCCGTCTCCGCTAAAGCGGAGCCACCCCCGCCAGCGGGGGACATTCTGCCTGCGGCAGTTGGGCAACAGCCAAATGCAAGTAGCCAGTACAGCTTAGTATGACTACTGCGGTAATTGATAAGCAGCCTACAAAAACAACATCCGAAGTTTAGGGAAAACTTCGGATGTTGTTTTGTCGTCGGGTGTGTTTCTTGATATTACCACTCGCAGGCGACTTTGCCGGTGCTCTTGCGGCTTTCTAAGTATTTGTGGGCCTCGGCAATGTCTTCGGCTTTAAACACTTTGCCGTCCTGCGGTTTAAAAATGCCTTCGTCTACCAGGCGCACCACATTCTCCAGGCAGCGTTGTAATACATAGGGTTTGTTGTCGGCTATCTTAAGCATGTTAACCCCTATCAAGCTTTTGCTGTTCATCATAAACTGGGCGGGGTGGTATATACCAAACTGTATGGCCTTACCAATTTTAGAGAAGATGTTGGTAGCATCTGTCATTTGCGCAGCACCATAGCATACTATCCGTCCGCCGGATGCCAGGGAAGCAATTCCGCGTTTCATAAAATCGGCCCCCACGGCATCGAATATTACATCTACCCCATCACCCTTGGTTACTTCATCTATGTAGTCATCAAACTCTACTTTGCTGGTATCTATTACATGGGCGGCTCCTAGTTTCTTAAGCATATCTACTTTAGAACTGCTGCCCGTGGTAGCAAATATCTCGCACTTCTTGTATTTAGCGTATTGCATCAACCCGGTGCCCACGCCGCCGGCGGCAGAGTGTATCAGCACTTTATCGCCCTCAAACAGGTTAACCACCTCGGCCGCACAATAGTAAGCAGTGCAGAACTGGGTTGTTAAAGCGGTAGCCTCCGGTATGCTGATGTGGTCGCCAATTTTGGCCACCGCGCGGTGATCGGTCAAGGCAAACTCGGCATAACCGCCAAAGCGGGTTAGGGCCGTAACACGGTCGCCCTCGGCCACATTGGTCACGTTAGAGCCTACACGCTCTACCCTGCCTACCACATCGTAGCCTATCAGGCTGGGTATGGGCGGGGCATCTTCGTACATTCCCTTGCGGGCCATTACATCGGCAAAGTTGAGCCCGAAGCCCTCAACCTTTACCAGCACCTCGCCGGGCTTGGGAACCGGCTTTTGGCTTTCTCGCACTTCAAACGCATCTTCAGCAGCACCGTGCTTTACTATGTAAATTCCTTTCATGGGGGGTATGTTTAAAATACAAGATAGCAAAAGCAGCCTAACGGTCAAACGTATTAGGAAGATGTGAATATGCCCGGTTTGCGAGGAGTTAACACTCTTCGCTCTATTACAATGCCCTCTAGGGCTTAAATTCATCGTATTCTTTTGTTTACACCTGCTGTGTTTCAATTCATAAAAAATGTAACTAACAACAAAGCTTTCGCGCAATCGTTATATCATTGTGTTAAAGGCAGTAAACGGGCTTATGGAAAAGCCACCATCCTGCTATCTTTGTTTATAATCAATCATGGCAGAAACCTCATCATCATACAATTCGCTGGTAGAAAAACTGGATAAGTTTATCAGGAAGTACTATACCAACCAGTTAATCCGCGGGGCTATATTCTCGGCGGTATATGTGCTGGCGTTTTTCCTGGCCATTAACCTGCTGGAGTATTACTTCTACCTGTCTACCGGCATGCGCAAGGTTTTGTTTTATGGTTTCCTGGCATCCTCGGCAGCTTTTACTGCTAATTTCTTTTTGGTGCCGCTGCTGCATTACTACAAGCTGGGCAAGATTATATCGTACGAGCAGGCTGCACAAATTATAGGCACTCACTTTGGCGAGGTAAAAGATAAGCTGCTGAACATTTTGCAGCTGCGCCACACCGCGCAAAGCCAGCCTAACATGGGCTTGCTGCTGGCGGCCATAGACCAGAAATCGGTAGAATTGAAACCTATAGATTTTTCGTTTGCGGTAGACCTGAGCAAAAACAAAAAGTATTTGAAGTTTCTGGCGCCACCGGTGTTGCTTTTCCTGTTCATCGTTATTGCTGCGCCTAACGTGATTAAAGAAGGTACTAAACGCCTTTACCACAACGACACTTACTACGAAAAAGAAGCCCCCTTTAAGTTTGTAATACAGAACAAGAACCTGACTGCCCTGCAGTTTGAGAGCTTTAACCTGGAAGTAAAGATTGAAGGCGATGTATTGCCCAACGAGGTTTTTGTAGAAAGCGACAACAACATTTTTAAGCTGCGGAAGAAAGAGAAAAACCTGTTTACACATGAATTTGTAAACCTGCAAAAGGAAACCACATTTCAGTTTGCGGCCAATGGGTTCAAATCGAAAGAGTATGTGATTAATGTAGTGGCCAAGCCTGTAGTAGCCGGCTTTGAAGTAGTGTGCGATTACCCGGCCTACACCGGTAAGCCTGATGAAGTATTGAAAAATATGGGCGACCTGGTAATACCTGCGGGCACTAAGCTATCGTGGAAATTCAACACACAGAATGTAGATGCCGTGTCGTTTGCACTGGGCGATTCGCTGTATAACGTAAAGCGCACCGGCGAGAGTGAGTTTGTTTTCAATAAATCGTTTGTGCAAAGCGCGCAATACACCGTTAAGGTAAGCAACAGCAATGTGAAAGATGCCGACAGCGTATCGTATTCGCTGAATGTAACGCCGGACTTATATCCGGTAATAGCGGTGAAGGAAAAGAACGACTCTGCCTCGCAAAAATACTTCTACTACATAGGCGAAATATCGGATGATTACGGCTTGCGCAAGCTAACCTTCAACTACCAGTTGACCCGTGCCGACTCTACCACATCAGTTACCAAAGAGATGGATGTGGCCTTTAACCCCGGCACAGCATCGCACTTTACCTACTACTGGCAAATGGCCGATTTTGGTATTAAGCCCGGCGATAAAATCACTTACTACTTTGAAGTGTGGGATAACGACGGCATACACGGCAGCAAGAGCACCAAGAGCGAGCTGATGAACTTTAACATGCCAAGCCTGAATGAGCTGAACAAAGAACTGACTAAGGACAATAAGGAACTGAAGCAGGAACTGAAAGATGCGATGAAAAAAGCTGCCGAGGCCAAGAACGAGCTGCAGGCTATGAAGGATAAACTTCAGGAAAAGCAAAACCTGAACTGGGAAGACAAGAAGAACATGCAGCAGAGCATAGAGAAGCAGAAGGAAATGCAGCAGCAGTTGGAGGAGATTAAGAAGAAGATGGAGCAGAATTTTGAGAAACAGCAGGAGTTTAAAGAAATATCGCCGGAGGTTGCCGAAAAGCAGCAGCACCTGCAGGAGTTGATGGAGCAGGTTCTTAGCCCTGAGATGAAAGAGATGATGGATAAGCTGAAGAAAATGCTGGAAGAAATGCAGAAGAAAGATGCGCTGGACAAGATGGACGATATGCAGCAGAGCAGTGATAAAATGGAGAAAGAGCTTGACCGGATGCTGGAGTTGTTTAAGAAAATGGAGTTTGACCAAAAGCTACAAGAGACAGCTGAAAAATTAGAAAAACTGGCAGAGAAGCAAGAGGAGCTGGCTAAGAAAACAGAAGAAAATCAGAAAGCGCAGGATAGCAAAGACCCTAAGCAAAATGCCGATGCGGCCAAAACACAGGAAGAGCTTAAGAAGGAGCAGGATAAGCTGAACGCTGAGATGAAGGATGCCCAAAAAGACATGCAAGACCTGAAGAAGCTAAACGAAGAAACCAAGAGCGAGCAGGATTTTAAGGAACCTGAGAAAAGCATGGAAACAGCGGAGAAGCAACAGGAAGATGCCAAGAAAGACATGGACCAAAAGCAAAACCAACAAGCCAGCAAAAACCAGAAGAGCGCAGCCAACAACATGAAAGAGGCTGCCCAAAAGCTATCGGATATGAAGATGGCGATGGAGGCGGAGCAAGAGGCAGAAGACATGCAGGCCATCCGCCAGTTGCTGGAGAACATTGTGCAGTTATCGTTTGACGAAGAGAAGCTGATGAATGGCATGAAGAACACCAACATCAACAATCCTAAGTATGTTGATTTGATGAAGGAGCAGCAGCGAATAAAGGAAAACAGCAAGATGGTAGAGGACAGCCTGTATGCGGTAGCCCGCAGGCAGGAGAGTATAAAATCTTTTATAACCAAAGAGATTACCAACGTAAATAAATACCTGGGCAAGAGCATAACCGATATGGAAGACCGCAATGTGGTAAAGGCTATGAGCAACCAACAGTTTACCATGACCGGCTACAACAACCTGGCGCTGATGCTTAGCGAAGCACTGCAGCAAATGCAAATGCAGCAAAGCGAGAGCCAGCAGCCAAAGGATGGCAAGCCTAAAATGTGCATGAAATGCAAAAAGCCGGGCAACGGTTTACCTAACATGAGCAAGATGCAAAAGCAGCTGAAGGATAAGATGCAGCAGATGGGCGAGATGATGAAGCGTGAAGGTAAAGGCGAGAAAGGACAATCGGGCAAAGCGGGCCAGCAAGGGCAGTACAGTAAAGAGTTTGCCGAAATGGCGCAGATGCAAAGCCAGATACGCCGCGAACTGGAAAAGCTGAACCAACAGGAAAACAAAGACGGCAAAAGTACACTTGGTAACCTGGGAGAGGCTATTAAGCAAATGGAGCAAACCGAAAAGGAACTGGTGAACAAGCAATTAACTGCCGAAGCGCTGAAACGCCAGCAGGATATTTTAACTAAACTACTGGAAGCCGAAAACGCTCAGCGGGAACGCGACCAAAAGCAGGAGCGCGAGAGCAACACAGCCAAAGAAACAGAGCGCAAGATGCCTCCATCTCTGGAAGAATACCTGAAAGCAAGAAACAGCGAAGTGGATTTGTACCGCACAGTGCCACCCAGCCTGAAACCTTATTATAAGGGACTGGCCGAAAAGTATTTCAGGAACATAACAGTACCGCAGTAATATGCACAATTCCTTTCTTGTATTATTATTTGGCGGCTCATTTTGCAATACCAACTGAGATTGTTTTATTTGTTAAGGATATAATCGTTTTTGTCTCAACTCCATTTAAAAGCAAATTGTGAAATCACTCAAAGTATCATCTAAACCAGAGAATATCGCATTAGTAGAAAAGTTTATCGACGATATGCGCAATGAAGTGAATATTGGCGATGATGTGTATGGTAACATCCTGATATCTATTACAGAAGCTGCCAATAATGCTATAATACACGGCAACAAATGCGACGAGAAGAAAGATGTAACTATTGAATACGGCCTGGATGAGCGCGGCAAGAATCTTACTTTTATAGTAAAAGACCAGGGCCCCGGTTTCGATTACAACAACCTGCCAGACCCTACCGAGCCGGAGAACCTTGAAAAAACGCACGGACGTGGTGTTTTCCTTATGATGCAATTAGCCGATATGGTTGTCTTTTCCGACAAAGGCGCATCTATCGAAATGCAGTTTAGGATATAACCAGCCCCTAAATCCCCAAAGGGGACTTAATACATAAAGACAAAAGCCGCGAAGAAATTTGCGGCTTTTGTCTTTATTGCTCAGGTTAGTGTTTCATTTTTCTTTGTGCCCACCGTACAGCATTACTTTCGGCAACTACGTTTTTTAGAGTACCATCAGTACCCTTTTTAATGTTGGCCGCAAAATCTGTTATCCTGTTTAAATTCTGCTCAAGCTCTTTGACATTACGCGCGGTTGGCACCGCACTTAGTAACTTAAGTAAAGCCTGTAATGCTTTTTGCTGCTCCACAGTATAATTAAAGCGTGTAATAGCCAGCCGGAGGTTTTCTTCACTATTGCGCAGGGCTTTAACGCTGGCATTCGTGTCTATTAAAATCATTAGCTCTGTTAGCAGGTTGCATAATTTGTAATGGTTAAGAATACCCGGCGGAGCCGCCGATTTAATCTGTCGTATCCATTTTAGCGCCTCGGTGTAATTGCCGGTTATAAAGTATCCATCCTTAATAAGTGCCGATAAAACTACCTGTATAGCAATGCCTAATTCTCCTTTGGTTTGGGCGATTAGCTTTACTGCATGCGGCAACTCCTCTTTTAATCCGAATATATTATTGTGTTCAATAAAGACGTTTAGCCGAATCATGGTAGCGTTGTTTACTGCCAGCAGCACCATTCGCTTGTTGCGCACCTTTGGTAATAATTGCTGCGCCAGTTTCTCCATCTCGTGGCTCTCCTTTATTATGAGCTCTGCATGTTTAACGGGGTCGAGGCTATTGAGATAGTTTTGATAAGCTACAAAAAATTCGCCGGCATAGCGTACGGTATGGTTAAGTGTTTCATACAGTATGTTTTTCTGTTGCAATGCAATAGGACGTACTTCTTTCCGGCGCTTTGTTTTTTCATAGTAAAACAGGAGGGCATTAAGGGCGAGGTACTTTGCATATGCCGAACGGGCATTCTTAACATTCGCCGTAAGGCAGTTTTCATTAAAAACAGAAACAGTGCGCTTGTCAATTTTATCCGGTGCCGCCAGGTAAGCATTAAATGTAAGCCTGTTGTTTAATACTTCGTGCGAATAATTATCCAGCAACATAACCACCTCCTCCATCTCATCTCTCCAGGTATGCAATAATGGGAAAGAAGCCGATACGTTCGTAACACTGTAATTTACCTTATGCCTGAAACCTTCCAGCCAAAGGGTAAAATACTCCTTCTGCTTTGCCATATCCATAGCCTGTTTCAATTGCTTGTCTGCATCTTTGGCAAAACCCCTGTCGTTCAATATGCCGGCTATCCCTATGCCTTTCATAATAGCAAATTCATCGGTATGCTTGCTGTGCATTTCGTATAAGGCATCGCAAAGCATATTTTTTAATTTGTTTTTGGCGCTTACAAAATACGATTCCAGGTTATGGCCTTTTATACGTGCGCGTATGGCTTCATCGGTTACTTCAGCGCCCTTGTGCAACTCTGCATTTATGGCATTAAACAGCGATAAACAAAGATTGCTATCCCCCTTCTCATACTTCTGAGCATATATTTTAAAGTAGCGCTTCTCATCGCTGCTCATTTTCCCTATAAGCTCATATATTAATACAGAACCCTGGCGCGCTTTGCGTCTTTTTTGTTTAGCCATACCTAACCGGTATTATTTGTTTGCGTTGAAAATATAAACCTACGTGATATTTGTAAAAAGTGATTATAACCTCGCCATTCAAGTGATTAGTTATTATATCTCATAACCGGCTATCAGTAAAGCGCCCCGCCTGATTTTCCATTATAAGGGTGCCGGTTTGCAAATAGCTGCGGATAAAAGAGAATATTGGCAGCAATGCTTTCTATACTTGAAAACACCCGGCAATATACCCCGCGGGTGAGCAAGCATGACAAACAAACCTGTACTAAAAGCAAATATAAAATCCCCCGGTAGTATAACTGCCAACGGTACAGAAGCGGCTGTTGAATAAAAATTTTACCCTCCTAAAAAGTGATTATAAACCCCTAAATAAAACCATGAAGAAAACAGCTACACAAGTATTACACATCGTGTTGCTGCTATTGCTAACAGGCTATGGCAGTACGCAGGCGCAGGCTCCGCACAAATTAAACTATCAGGCCATAGTACGCAACGATCAGGGCCAGCCACTACAAGGCGGCGCTAACGTAAAGGTGCGCTTTACCATACACGAAGGCACACCTACCGGCCCGGTGATATTTACCGAAACCAATATGGCTATAACCAACCAGTTTGGTTTAATTACACAGGTAATAGGCGGAACCCTACCGCTTGATATAGTCGACTGGGGCAGCGGTGCAAAATACCTGCAGGTAGAAGTGGATGTACTGGGTGGTGTAAACTTTGTAGATATGGGAACTTCGCAACTGCTAAGTGTGCCTTACGCATTATATGCCCAAAACGGCGGCGGTGGCAGTACCGGTGCTACGGGGCCTACAGGTAGTGCAGGTGCAACCGGTGCGCAGGGAGCAACCGGTGCCACCGGCCCCCAGGGTGTAGCGGGAGCGACAGGGTTAAGCGGGCAAAACGGATTACAAGGGAATACCGGTGCTACCGGGCCTACCGGTGTCCAGGGTGATGCAGGACCAACAGGCCCTGCCGGAGCAACAGGCTTACAAGGCGATGCCGGTGCTACCGGCCCGCAAGGCAATACCGGAGAAACAGGAGCTACGGGCCCAACCGGTTCTGGTGGCGGGCCTACGGGTGCTACGGGACCTACCGGCGAAACAGGCGCGCAAGGCAACACCGGTGCTACCGGTTTGCAGGGTGCGATAGGTGTAACCGGCTTGCAAGGCGAAACGGGTGCCACCGGCCCACAAGGCAATACCGGTGCGCAAGGAGATGCCGGACCAACCGGTCCACAGGGAGATATAGGTAATACAGGCGCTCAGGGCGAAACAGGCCCAACCGGTGCCACAGGGGATATAGGACCTACCGGACCGGGTGGTGGTGCTACCGGTGTTACAGGGCCAACCGGTGCGCAAGGTACACAAGGCTTAACCGGCCCACAGGGAGATGTGGGCCCGACCGGCCCGCAGGGAGAAACCGGTCCGCAAGGATTGCAGGGCAATACCGGTGCGCAGGGTGTTCAAGGGGAAACCGGCCCACAAGGTTTACAAGGTAATACAGGAGCACAAGGCATTCAGGGGATAACGGGTGCGCAAGGTATACAAGGCATAACCGGCCCGCAGGGAGAAACCGGTCCGCAGGGATTGCAGGGCAACACCGGCGCACAAGGCATTCAGGGTGTAACCGGTGCACAGGGCATACAGGGTAATACAGGCCCGCAAGGCAATGCAGGACCAACCGGTTTGCAAGGTATACAAGGCATAACCGGGCCGCAGGGAGAAACCGGTCCACAGGGATTGCAGGGCAACACCGGCGCACAAGGTATTCAGGGTGTAACCGGTGCACAGGGCATACAGGGTAATACAGGGCCGCAAGGCAATGCAGGCCCAACCGGTTTACAGGGTCCACAAGGAATAACAGGGCCCCAAGGCATACAAGGTAACACGGGTGCACAAGGTAATGCCGGCCCAACCGGCGTGCAAGGTATACAAGGCATTGCGGGCCCAACGGGACCACAAGGTAGCGTAGGACCAACCGGTGCAGGTGTTACCGGCCCACAGGGTATAGCCGGACCCACTGGCCCTCAGGGCAGTGTGGGACCAACCGGAGCCGGAGCCACTGGACCCCAGGGTATTGCAGGACCGACCGGCCCGCAAGGTACCGCAGGCCCAACGGGCGCAGCAGGCGGTGCAGGTTACACTATAAAACTAAACGGTAACACAGTTAGCCTAAGCAGTCCTGCACCTTACAACATGCAGTTTCTAAGCGTTACCGGTAGCCAATACACTTTTTTAAGCAATAAAGGTTATCTGGTAAGTATTATTCAACGCAGTACTATATTAACCGCTACCACTTACCATGAATCTGCGGGCTGCACCGGTAACTTTGTTATATCCTCTACTACATCGAATGCAGGGCCCGGTCTTGTAACCTTCTCGCCGGGTTATGGTTTGATTTATGTGCCACAGGCGAATACGCTACAATCAGGTACCTTCAATTATGTTAGCACCTCGGGCAGTGGCTCGTGTACTGCAACATCGGGCTCGCGGGCTGCGTGGTATGTAGCAGCAGCTAATAACTCTACAGTAACAGGCGTAACACTTGATCCTAATATCAATTACACCGTAACCTTTACAATACCATAGTTTTTTCAGAAAGCCGTTTCAGAAATAAGTTAAAGCCTCTGCCCCCGCAGGGGCTTTGCTTTTAGCCCCACCTCCCTAATGAGGGCTTAACAGCCAACAAACACAATTTTATATAGTGGTTATATTACTCCAGGCCAGGCACAAATCATTACAATCCTGTCCGCCTATGGTAGTAGTAAAACTGCGCTCTAAATCGGGTTTAAAGCTGCGATAGAATTTTACGTTGGGGTTATCGGCTAATACATGAACAAAACATGATTTATAACCGGCAGCTATCAGGCCTTGCATTTCAAACATAAAGAGTTTTTTGCCCAGCCCTTGCCCGTGGTATTCTTTTAAAAGATAAAGTGCGTATAATTCAGAATCGCAGTTAAACTCAACTGTGCGGTTGCGGCCTGCTCCTGAAAAGGCAATCACTTTATCTTCATCGTTTACCATTACATGGATAGAACCTTTAGGGTGTTTCAGGTTGTGCTTCCACAGTTCGGTGCCGCCCTCAATGGTCATAGCAGCCAGGAACGCATCACTTATTATACCGCGATAGGTTTGCTGCCAGCCATGGTATTGTACGGTGGCAATACCGGCTGCATCATCAAGGGTTGCGGGGCGGATTTTAAACTCAGGCATGGCAAAAAATGCAAACAGTCCGGTGAAATCACGGGACTGTTTGCGTTTTGTATTAGTTGTTCAGCCCCCTAGGGGACTTAGGGTCTATAATTAGTCTCTGATACCCGGGTTTGCTTCTTTGGCTACAAAGAAGAAAGTAAGGCCGATTGTAAGCAATAAGACACCTGCTACCAGTGGCACAAGGTGGCCGGTCTGGAACATGCTCATGTGCAATTTCGGGTCGTTATACTCTAAATTGTACGACGAATTCTGCATTACAAAAGTGAAGTAAATGGTTAATAATCCTCCTACTATGGTAAAAATGCCTGCAATTACTTTGCTCATGTGGTTATTATTTTACGGGGCGAATGTAAGTGAAAAACAGAAATACCAAAACAACATTTCGGGGTTTTTACCACTGTTTTTGGTCATAGGCTTTAAAAATATACAATGCAGGGGCTAAAGTTGGGTAGCCGGCGGCTCTGTTTCGGGCGTAGGGGCGGGGCTGTTTAATTGCTCCTCCAGCCTTTTGCGGTCTTCTATATCCTGCCTGGTGGTATACAGGCCGTTATGCAGTTTCCATAAAACATATAGCCCGCCTATTGGCACGCCTACCTGCCAGGAAAAATCAGTATAGCCCATTGCAGAACCCGATATACCCATTAGCAATAGCATAACAGGTTTAAAGGCCAAACCCGTAACAGCATTGTATGCAATTACGGGTGCATTGCCAAAAACTATAAGCAGGTACTTCTGCCACTTTTTAATTATATCGCTCCGGCGCACCATTACAATAACCCATATATTAAATACAAGCACCGCTAATGGTAGCAGGGCAAAAAGCCAATAGTTGGTCAAAATGGGTATAGGCCGCTTTATATTAAGTATGTGCACCCCCAGAATTTTACCTGATATATCGTCGAAAACAAACTGCATCATACCAAACTCGCGTTGGTTATCAAACTGTAGCAAAACCACTGTGGCGTTAGGAGGGGTAGATTCGCCCTGCCGTGAAGAGTATTTCTTTTCTGCCTTAACCATGCTATAATTAAGCCTGGTTGTAAAACCCCTTACCAGCACAGTTCTAAGTTCATCCAACTGAAGTTTAAGAGTATCAGTATTTGTATCTTTAAATGCGCTGTGCTCAAGAGCCATTTCGTTCATACATTCATCGTATTTCCTGCCCAGCAGGTACTCCATAAACACTTTTGAACTTGACCGGTATTTGAGAAGATTACCGGCAAAATCGCAACTGTTAAACGCAAGTATTGCAAACAGGGCAAAGATTATAAGGCGTAGTTTTTTCATAGGTTAAAATGCGAGACAATATTAAAACTATTTATATGTTTTAAGGTGGGGACAATAGCCCTAATGCTGTGCGAATATTTCGCATTTTATTTTCCTTAATGTATTAAGTATGTAGTATGAAAATAAACTTATTTTCGGCGCCATTGTTTATCATTAAAATAACCGGCGCATATGAAAAAATTGTTTTTAGGAAGCCTCTTTTCGGCAATAATGTTCTGTGGCAATGCCGCAGTGGTAGATAGCCTTTATTATTTGTTTTCGCTTACTAAAACGCAATTAGATTCTACGCTGGAAGCCAACGGAGTGCCTTCTGCCTTTGTAGGCACTATTTACGATATAGACGTATACAAAGTGCGCTATTTTACCCCATCGCTAGACTCGAGCACTATTTACGCTACTGGCTTATTAACCATACCTACCAACACCAGTTGCAGGCTACCACTGGCCAGCTTCGGGCACGGCACCACCAGCGATAGGGAGGGAGTACCATCGCGTGCAAACGGTGGCGAGGCCATGATAAGCATGGTGTTTGGCTCGCTGGGTTATATATCTACTGCGCCAGATTACATAGGCCTAGGCGATGCACCGGCAGGTCTATTGCACCCCTACCAGGATGCCCGCACAGAGGCCAGCGCAACTATTGATTTGCTGCGCGCGGCACGCGAATTGGGTCCACAATTGAACTACAGGCTCAACGGCCAGGTTTTCTTAAGCGGTTACTCGCAAGGCGGGCATACGGCTATGGCTACGCATATGATGATGCAAAGCCAGTTGCCTAACGAATTTACCGTAACGGCCTCGGTACCAATGAGCGGTGCGTACGACCTTTCGGGTGTAATGGTAGATGTAATGCTTTCTGATTCTGACTACGCAGTACCGGGCTATCTGCCTTACCTGGTGTTTTCGTGGAACCAGCGCTATAATTTTTACAGCAGCCCATCTGAGTATTTAAGGTCACCTTACGATGTTACCCTGCCGCCGCTGTTTGATGGTACGCATGGTATGGGTGAGATAAATGCCGCCATGCCATCAGTGCCCAAGCTTATTTTTAAACAGGAGATGATAGACTCTTTTACTAATAACCTTAACCACCCCTTCAGGCTGGCGCTAAAAGATAATGACGTATACGACTGGAAACCAGAGTGCCCGGTGCAGATAGTTTTTTGCCGCGCCGACGAGGAGGTAAATCCGCGTAATGCCGTGGTGCTTTACGATTCTTTTAAAGATAAGGGGGCGACCAATTTTGATACTATATGCGCCAGCGAAACCCTGCCTCATTTTCAGTGTGCACAATTTGCTGTACTGGCTATGAAATCGTTTGTAACGCCATTTCAGCAGGTAGATAGCTGTGCTGCGGTAGGCATTAATGATATAAACGAAAGCCAATTCAGTATTTACCCTAACCCCGCCAACGATAAGCTGAACATAGGGTTTAAAGAAGAATTTAACCTACAGCAAGTAACAGCTGTAAATGGAGTGGGCCAACGAATAGAGTTGCCGTTTACTTCATCAGGGTACCAAACTAATGTGAGTGTGCAAAACCTGGCAGGTGGCCTTTATCTTTTAAAAGCCGTGAGCAACGGCAAAGAAGTAACTGTAGGAAGGTTTATGAAGGTAGAGTAACGCATTACAAAAATAAATTGACACAAAAAAGGGGCGGCTGAAAGGCGCCCCTTTTTTGTTGCTATAATAAAAAAGCTGTTTCATTATATTTATAAAATAAATATATATACATTAGTGTCGAACCTATAAACAGAAAGAAACATGAAAACACTAACAACACTTTTTTGTATAATTATTTGCTTTGCCGCCTTTGGGCAACAGCCGATTTTTGCCACCATTTCAGGCGGCGACCTCTATTCGTTCGACCTGGGAAAATGTAAACGCAATTTTATAGGCGTTACGGGGTATGGTTTTGGCGATATTGCCTTTACACCAAACGGCCGGCTATGGGGTATAGAGGGTGGAATGCTTTATAACATAGATACGTCCAACGCCAATTCTACCCTAATTGGCAATACCGAAATTGGTGCGGTTACGCTTTTAGGCTTAAACGATACTACATTGCTTGCCGAATTTGGGAATAACCTTTATTCGATAAATGTAAATACGGCCGCCTCTACTTATATAGATACCATAGGCTACAGTGCCGCAGGAGATTTAGTGTGGTATGACAACGACCTGTATCTAGTTACCCCGTTGGTAAAAATTACAATGAACAGTACCTACACCGATATACTTAGTGTTACCTTAATTAACGATACCGTGCCAACCTGCGAAGGCGCTGTTACCGCATCGTTTACCGGGGATTTCAACTCTATTGTAGGGTTTAATGGCGATAATGCAATAAAAATCTGTCAGTTAGACGGGTCACACCAGGTTCTTTGCCCCGAATTGAACCCCGGTGGAACACCCGGTGCAGCATCAATAAGATTACCCACACAAAATCCGCAACCTGCTGTCTGCTCTGTCAAAACAGGTGAAGAAAGTTTATTAAAAAACCAGTTTAGTATTTACCCTAACCCTGCCACCGGCGTAGTGCATATAGGTTTTGCTGAAGAAAATTTAATTGAAAAAATTACTGCGGTCAATAGCCTAGCGCAACAGGTAAGCCTGCCTTTCAGCCTTTGGGGTTACCATGCAACGGCCGATATTACCGGGTTGCAAAACGGTGTTTATTTTTTGCGTGCCACCAGCCATGGTAAGGAGCACACTGTAGGCCGGTTTATGAAGGTAGAGTAATTGCTTAAAGGCTAACAAATTTTGAAAGGGCTGCCGGAGGGTGGCCCTTTTTTATTCTTTAAATTTCACTTGGTAAGGCCAATATGTTTTGCTCACGCTTTCGCCTACCATTACCTGCCAAATAGTGAGGATCGTTTTTTGCCTGGTTTTTAACGCCTGTCGAAACAGCTTTTGCTCGTTTTCGCCAATTATAGCCGATAGGTTTCCGTATATCGCGCCAATGCTTATTGAATAGTTGATGATAATAGCCTTGTCGTTCCATAGCGTAAGCAAAGTGCCTATGGGTGGCACACTATCTAACCAAAGAACATTGGCGGTATCGCTGTTGGTAGCGGTAGGTATATACTGCGGTAGCCTTAAAACAGAAGTGGCAACCAGTGGGTCGTATTTTTTAACACGGAAGGTTTGCTGGGCATTTACCATGCTAGCAAATAGTAAGAACCAAAAAAGGGTCAGCCAACAGTGTATCATGTGTTTGTAATGCAGGTGTAAGGTAAAAGAAACAAGGAAACGGAAGCAAAGCAATAAGAGTGGGTTTACATAACAATGCAATCCCTCTCCTTTAGGAGAAGGAAGAGCCTACGAAGTGAATTTTTGATTATAAAATCCTTCTGCTTATGAAAATGGGTTACATGCTTTTCAAAAAGCCATCAATTTTTGAATAACAAGGCTGGTTTATAGCCTATATGTTTTGATAACATAAAAACCCTGCAAAAACTGCTGGTTTTATGTTACTTTCGCGCCCTCTTATGATAGCTGTATCCAACGTAGAATTACACTTTAGCGGTCGCGTAATGTTCGACCAGATTTCGTTTTTGATAAACGATAACGACAAAATTGGTTTAACGGGCCGTAATGGGGCTGGTAAATCTACCCTGCTAAAGGTACTTAAAGGCCTGCAGCCCATAGATGGGGGCGATATTATGTACCCCAAGGGCACCATTATTGGTTACCTGCCGCAGGAGCTGCACTCTCAATCCTCTTTATCTGTAATGAACGAAACCAAAAAAGCGTTTGAACAGGTAATGCAGTATATTAATGAGAAGGAGAAGATAATGCATGAGATGGAAACCCGCACCGACTACGAAAGCGACAGCTACATGGAGTTGATAGAGCGCCTGGGCGAGGTAGAACACCAGATAGAGATACATGATGGATACAGTATAGAAGAGCAAACCGAGCGCGTGTTAAAAGGCCTTGGTTTTGAGCCGGCTGATTTTGAAAAAGAGATGAAGAGCCTGAGCGGTGGCTGGCAAATGCGTGTAGAGCTGGCAAAAATACTTTTGGCTAAGCCTGATTTGGTACTGCTGGATGAGCCTACCAACCACCTGGATATAGAATCGGTATTGTGGCTTGAAAGATTTTTGAAAGACTACCCCGGTGCTATTATGATGGTATCGCACGACAGGAGTTTTTTGGATGGTATAACCAACCGAACCATTGAGGTAGTAAACGGCGATATAGATGATTACAACGCCCCTTACAGCAAATACCTGGAGCTGCGCAAAGAGCGCCGCGAAATGCAGATAGGCGCCAAGAAAAACCAGGACCGCGAAATAGCACAGATAGAACGTAACATCGAACGTTTCCGCGCCAAGGCCAGCAAGGCTACGTTTGCCCAGTCGCTTATAAAGAAACTGGATAAAATGGAGCGTGTAGAGGTTGAAGAGGAAGATGCAAGTGCTATGAACCTGCGTTTTCCGGGAGCACAGGCATCGGGTAAAGTGGTGGTAACCGCTGAGCATATAAGCAAAAGCTATGGCGATAAAAAAGTAATAAGCAACCAGAGTTTCCAGATAGACCGTGGCGAGAAGATTGCCTTTGTAGGCAAAAACGGTATGGGTAAAACAACCCTTACCCGTATATTGGTTGATGGACTTGACCACGAAGGAACGTTTACGCTGGGCCACAACGTAACCGTGGGTTACTACGCACAGCATGCGGCCGATAGTATGGACCCGCAAAACACGGTGCTGGATACCGTAGACCGTGTAGCAGTGGGCGATATACGCACCAAGCTGCGCGATATGCTGGGCTGTTTCCTTTTTAAAGGCGAGGATGTATTTAAGAAAGTAAAAGTGCTGAGCGGTGGCGAGAAAGGCCGCCTTGCTCTTTGCAAAATGATACTTGAGCCCAGGAATTTCCTGGTACTGGATGAGCCTACGAACCACCTGGATATAATGAGCAAGGAGATATTGAAAAATGCCATTAAGCAGTTTGAAGGCACCGTAATTATTGTAAGCCACGACCGTGACTTTTTGCACGACCTTACCACCAAAACTTTTGAGTTTACCAAGGATGGTATAAAGCAACATATTGGCGATATCAACGATTTCTTAGAGAAGAAACAAGTGGAAGATATGCGCCTTTTAGCAAAGAAGGATGAAGTGAAGAAGGCCGAAATAAAGGTGCAGAAGGTAGAAGAGAAAAAGCCAGACCCAGGCAAGGACACCAGGAAGATAAAGGCCGAGATAGACAAAAGCGAAAAGAAGATAGCCGAATTGGAGACACAGATAGCCGGGCTTGATAAAAAACTACAGGACAGCAACCAGTTTGCTGAGTTGAATAAAGACCCTAATTTTTTCAGCAACTACGAAGCTTTGAAAAAACAACTGGAAGCCGAAATGGCAAACTGGGAGAAATTGAGCGAGCAGTTGTAAGATCAATATTCCTGAGAGTTTAATAGTAAATCCCCGTTACTTATGAGAAAGCTGGTGCAACACATGCACGTATCGTTAGATGGTTTTGTAACCGATAGCCAGGGAGGCATGGGCTGGATACATGTGGATGAAGAAATTTTTGATTTTGTAGGTTCTATCACCCAAGAGGCAGATACCGGTTTATATGGCAGAGTAACTTTTGGAATGATGGAAGGCTATTGGCCTACTGCTGCCGACAATCCAAATGCAAGTAAACACGATGTGGAGCATGCGCAATGGTACAAGGCCGCCTCTAAAGTGGTGTTGAGCAGAACCTTGAAGTCTGCTTCGGATAAAACTCAAATTATAAGCGATAACCTGGTGGAGCAAATAAATAAGCTGAAGGATGCACCGGGTAAAAACATAATAATTTTCGGAAGCCCCGGTGCCGCTCACTCATTAATGCAAGCTAACCTGATAGATGAATATTGGCTATTTGTAAACCCCGTATTGATTGGCGGCGGCAAGCCGTTATTTGCCAATATTCAACAAAAAACGAACCTCCGCCTTCTCGAAACAAAAACATTTGCATCGGGTGTGCTGGCGTTGCATTACGAGGTAAAATAGAATCGGCTTTCAAATACACAGGTAGCAATCTCTAACGGGCCTGTAAAAAACAATATGCATTTATTTAATACCTGAAAGAGGTTTTTATATTTGTGATTGTTAATATATAAATACCCACAACCCACACTTTCATGAAATATTTTCTACTTATTGTATGCCTGACTCTTTCCACAATTGCTAATGCAGGTAGCGATGAAAAATTGCTGAAACAGGCTAATGCAGCTATTGCTAAAAAAGAGTTTCAAAAAGCAGCCGATGCACTGGAGAAGGTTTCCGGTTCCTATCAAACCTCACTACCCTATTTGCAATCGGCAGCCTTGGCATACGACTCGCTGAAGCAGTATAAAAAGGCCATACGCTTTTATAGCGAACTACCGAAAGATCTGCCTAATGCAGAGGCGTTAGAAACCCGAACCACTTTCCTAAAAGAGGAATTGGCTGCATATGAAGAGCGGGAACGCATCAGAGCAGAAAAAATGAAGAACTGCACCAAATGCAGCGGCACCGGTTTTTTGCATTCGCAGGTTAATTGCCATATGTGCGGGGGCAAGAAAAGTGTGGTAAAGGAATGTTCGCGCTGCAAAGGTAATGGTAGAACGAGCTGCTCCAGCTGCGGTGGCACAGGCTCTGTAGAGGTAACTTATGGCGACCGGGTGGCTAGAACAAACTGCACCCGTTGCAACGGCGAAGGTTCATCGGTTTGCAATGCTTACTGTAACCGGGGCACTGTTGTAGAAGAATGCCGCAAGTGCAATGCAACCGGCATTGTTACAGTAAGTACACCCTGCGATTTGCATTAAAAAGCAAAAAGCCCCCGAAGTATATGTCCTTCGGGGGCCAAATCCAACTCACACCAAATATTATCCTCTAAACCCACCAGCTACCTGTATGCGCTCGCCGGTTACCCATTGCGATTCTTCGCTGGCCAGGAACACCGCTACACGCGCTATGTCTTCCGGCTGACCGAGACGGCCAAGCGGTGTAATAGATACCGCCTGCTTTTGAAAATCGCTGCCTATAAAACCCGCGGAATGCGTGCCTTCTGTTTCTACCATGCCCGGTGCAATAGTGTTTACCCGGATGCCTTTAGCAGCCAACTCTTTTGATAAAACGCGAGACACTGTATCCAGCGCGCCTTTAGTAGCCGAATAAACTACCGAGGTGGCCGGTGCGCTTTCGCTAACTACCGAACTGATATTGATTACACTACCGCCTTTATTGCCAAAGTAAGGCAGGGCCTCTTTGGTGGCTAATATGGGACCTAACACGTTGGTGTTAAACTGGCGGTGAAACTCATCTTCGGTAACAGTTTCCAGCGCATCAAACTGAAATACGCCGGCATTGTTTACCAGCACATCGAGCCCGCCATAGTGCTTTTGGGTTTCTTCAAACAGGCGCTTTACGTCGGCCCCTTTCGATAAATCGCCCTGTACAGCTACCGCGCTACCGCCTTTGCTTTTAATTTCTTCAACCACTTTATCAGCACCTGTTTTGCTGGTAGAATAGTTTACAACCACACTGGCGCCTTCAGCGGCCATGTTTTTTGCTATTTGGGCACCTATGCCTTTGCTTGCCCCGGTTACAACCACCACTTTTGTTTTTAACTTGCTCATAGTATTTTTTGTTTTAGAAATGAGGTGCAATTGTATTCCTTTAGTATCTTTGCCACAAGTATGCACCTTTAAGTGCCTTATGCACCGAAAAGATACTATTGTTGATTATCAATGAATTAAAAATTTGCTAATGAATGTGAAAACTGAAGCACCCTGTAGTTGTGCGGTAGATTATGCCTTTAGGCGCATAGGCGGCAAGTACAAAGGCCGTATAATCTGGTATCTGAATGATAAGGAAGTGTTGCGCTATGGTGAGCTGCGCCGCGGTATAGTAGATGCCACACCTAAAATGCTTACGCAAACACTGCGTGAGTTGGAAGAAGATCAATTGATAGAGCGGAAAGTATACCACGAGGTACCGCCTAAGGTTGAGTATTCGCTGACCGATACCGGTAAGGAACTGATACCATTTATAAGACACCTGCATGAGTGGGGCGCCAGGCAAATGAAGAAAGAGGTGCAGGCTATATAAAAATAAAAAGGCCCCGGTTCCTCCGGGGCCTAAACCAACAACACACTAAAAGCTAAATTATTTTGCAGGCATGCTTACAGCATCTGTTACATGTATCACGCCATTGCTTTGGTATACATCGGCAATAGTTACATAAGCTTTGCCGCCCTTTGCATCGGTAATTACCGCTTTGCTTCCTTCCATACTGGCAGTTAGCGTTTCACCATTAACGGTTGTTAACTCTGCTTTGCCGTTGCCCTTTTTAATCAAGTTCATCAGCATTTTAGAATCTACTTTGCCTGCCACCACGTGGTAGGTAAGTATTTTAGTAAGCGTAGCTTTGTTCTCGGGCTTTACCAGTGTTTCTACAGTGCCTTTAGGCAGTTTGCCGAATGCTGCATTGGTAGGCGCAAACACGGTAAAAGGCCCCGCGCTGCTAAGTGTTTCTACCAGGCCCGCCGCCTTAACGGCTGCTACCAGCGTAGTATGGTCTTTACTGTTCATTGCATTTTCTACAATGTTTTTAGACGGGTACATAGCTGCACCACCCACCGTTACCGTTTTCTCTTTCATACCCTGGGCATTCATTACTTGCGTGGCCATTATTGTTACCACTGCTATCATTATTACACTTTTCAACTTTTTCATATGTACTATTTTAAAGGTTATAAATAATGTAAACAATTACGCAGTCCATTTTGTTCCGGTTCATTTGCAGAGCATAGAAAATTAACGGTACTTATTCACAATTTTTTCGAAACGGTTTTAGTGATCCAATCTTTACCGGTTACCGTAAATGTGGTTGTAGTTATTAATTAACCTAACCCCCGATAACATGCAACCAACTGAATTACTAAGACCGGGAATTATTACACCAAGTGATCCTAAATGAAACAAAACGCGTAAGTAGTTGTTATATAAAATATCGTTCTTTTTCTTTCCATAATGTGGGTTAAATAGGTCAGAGGCAGGATTTTTTGCCTCTGACTCTTCCCGCCACATGGTTTAATAGAATATATTTGAAAATAAGAACACACTATCTGGATCAGTCAAAAAAATATACTGAAGAGTTTCTGTACTCCGGCTTGCGCAGCAAAAGCAAGCAGGCGTTTGAGTATTTGTATGATAATTACAGCCCCGCATTATATGGTGTTATCTTCAACATCATCCGCAACGAGGAAGCAAGCAACGATGTGTTGCAGGAAGTATTCGTAAAAATCTGGAATAACTTCGATTCGTACGACCCCGAGCGCTCCAGGCTTTATACCTGGATGATGAATATAGCCCGTAACCACAGTATAGATAAGTTACGCTCTAAAGCCATGAAATCAGACCGTGAGCTAAAGAACGATAAGGACTTTGTAAAAACCTCATCCGGGGCTTCTATGCCTTTTGTAGATGGTATAGGTGTAAAAAAGCTGGTAGATGAATTAGAGAAGGAACAAAAAGACATTATAGAATTGTTGTATTTTAAGGGCTTTACACAAAGCGAGGCGGCAGAAGAATTAGATATACCATTAGGCACTGTAAAAAGCAGGGTGCGGTTGGCTATGAATAAACTCAGAAAACATTTTATATAAAGTGGATGCAAAACAACTCATAGAATCCGGTTCGCTCGAACTATATGTGATGGGCTCGCTACCTGCCGAAGAAATGAAGCAGATAGATGAGTTGCGGAAACATAACAAGGAGGTAAATCTTGAAATTTTCAGGATTGAAAACGCCCTTGAAGAGTTTGCTTTTGCCCAGGCACGCAAACCTAAACCGGAATTAAAGGAAGAAATTGCAAAACGTATTGGCCTTGGTTTAGAGTTAGATTTAGAAACAGAAGACATAAAGAGCATTATAGTTCACTTGCGCCCCGTGCTGCGATTTGCAGCCGCGGCCGGCGTAGCGCTGGTTGTAATATTTGCGGCCACCACAGGTTATTTTTACTCGCAGTATAACTCGGCTAACAATGAGCTGGCCAGCCTGCGCCAGCAGCAAAGCGTATTAGCCCAACAAACCAAGCTTGTAACCGAAGAAAACGAGAATATTAAAAACCAGTTGGCGGTGGTTGCTAACCCTGCGAACCAGCAGGTGGTTTTAAAAGGATTACCTATTTCGCCCGAAGCCAAAGCCGTGGTTTATTGGAATAAAACAACAGGCAGCGCTTATATTAATTGCGCCGGTATGCCTGAGGTGGCAGCGAATGAACAGTTTCAATTATGGGCTATAGTAGATGGCAAACCGGTAGACCTAGGTGTGCTGGATAAAAACTGCAGCATTGCACACATGAAAGATGTAACAGGCGCTGTTGCCTTCGCCATTACCCTTGAGCCACTAGGCGGCAAACCAACACCTACTATGGAGAAGATGTATGTAATGGGGGCGGTGTAGGTTTTCTATTGCTCAATTAGAGAAAAAACCTAACCGAATACTTATGTGGCTATCCTGTTACTAGCTTAACGCTTCTTTAGCTACTATAATTCCATCCTCATCGCAGTAAACAAACTCGCCGGGCACAAAATCTACACCGGCAAAGCGCACCGGTATGTTTTGCTGACCTTCGTTACGCTTGTTGCTTTTAAGTGGTATTGTGGCTAATGCCTTTACGCCAAGTTGTAAAGTCGCCATTGCTTCGCTATCGCGTATGCAGCCATAAATGATTATGCCGTTCCATTTGTTTTTTACGCCCAGTTCGCCCAGCATATCGCCAAGCAATGCACAGCGCATACTGCCGCCGCCATCTACTACCAGCACTTTACCTTCACCATTTTGCTCAAGCGCTTTGCGCACCAGGCTGTTATCTTCAAAGCACTTAATAGTTTCTATAGCGCCGTGAAACATTTTTGCGCCGCCGTAATCTTTAAAACTTAACGGTTCGGCTACTCTTACTTTGTCGGCGTTGTTATCGCACAGGTCGGTGGTTTTTAATGACATAGTTGCTGTGTGTTTTATTTTTCTAATTTATTCTTTCTGCCCAATTAATTCCGACCGGTAATTCCATGTTAGAAAACTCCAGATGAATTACACGCCTTCTTTCATTGTTTGTTGTGCGGCCAGAGCTGTGCAATAACAGGGGCTTCATAATCATTACTCCGCCTTTTGCAACGTTGCAGGTTGTTTGTGTTTCTGTACTCCAGCTGCCGGGAGGATAAACCCCTTTTGAATGGGAACCCGGCACAACCCTAAGTGCGCCATTATGTTCATTTGTATCATCTAAATGAATACGAATGGTAAAGATGTTTTCAAGAATTTTTAAAGGAGGCTGTACTGCAAATTGATTTTGCTTTACAGTCCATGAGCTAAAACCTTCTGCGCTTAATTTTTTGTCAACCGAAATGGTGAGGTCCTGATGGTAAGAAACGAACCAATTAGATGTTTCTGGCTTATCAAAATAGATGGACTTAACCACAAAATAACCATCGCCAAAAAAAGACTTTGTAATGCCTTTCAAACCTTCATTAAAAATGAAAGGCAAAGTTCCGGGTACTTCTTTCAAAAACTGACGGATAGCAAACAGATCTGTCGACTTTCTAAATGTTTCGTGCGTTTTATCTACCGCATCAATCGCCTTCAAAATCTGTGCAAGTTCTTCTTCAGAGAAAACAGCATCAATAATTGTAAAGCCATTTTCTGAAATTTCCTTTTTATGGTTTGCTGTAGCTATCATAAAGCACCCGTAACTTTATGGCGTACCAGTCTTCAATCCAGGAAATTTCATTTTCAAACCTTCCAGTGTGGCCACTACTTTTTTGGCTATCAGGTATTCTTTATACCAGTTTTGGTCGCTGGGTATTATGTTCCAGTCGGTGGCTTCGTTGCAGCACTCAAAAGCATCTTCATAAGCCTTCATATAGTCGTTCCAAAATTCGCGCTCTTTCAAATCGGTATCGTTATGCTTCCACATTTTGGTTGGGTCGCTCAGGCGCTCTTGCAGGCGCACCAGTTGTTCCTCTTTACTTACATGCAGGTAAAATTTTAAAACCACTGTACCTGTTTCTTCCAATAGCTTTTCAAAGTTATTGATGTGTACAAAGCGCTGCTTAATGGTGGGCTCATCTACCCACTGGTGCACGCGTTGTATTATCACATCCTCGTAGTGGCTGCGGTTGAAAATGGTAATCATCCCTTTTTCGGGTACCTGCTGGTGTATGCGCCACAAAAAGTCGTGCTTCATCTCTGGCTCCGTTGGTTTTTTAAATGGCACAACCCGGCAGCCCATCGGGTTTACGGCGTCAAATACATTTTTGGCCACACCATCTTTACCCGATGCGTCCATACCCTGCAACACTACCAGCAAAGCATGCTTGCTTTCGGCATACAGCAGGTTCTGCAATTCCTCCAGCCTGAACTTTAGCTTTACAGTTTCTTTTTTTATTGTCTCCTTATTTAGCTTTTTGGGAGCGCGGGTGTCAATATTTTTCAGTTTAAGCTTCGGCATCTGTTATGGTTTTAATGGCTTTCGATTTATAAAAACTTCTGAAGTCTATTTGTGTTAAAGGTAAAATTTTCACGTCAGTAATGTGCTCCACTTTTCATCATCGGGCACCGGTGCTGTTATATCCAGTGGCTCGCCGGTAACAGGGTGCACTAGCTTCAAACTGCGCGCATGCAGGCAAATCGCATTTTCTTTATAAGCCACCGTTGACCCATAGTGCGCATCGCCCACTATAGGGCAGCCCATGTAGCTCAGCTGCGCCCTTATCTGGTGAAACTTGCCTGTAATCAGTTTAATCTGCAGCAGGTAGCCCGTGGTGCTTTCGCCTATCTGCTTATACTGCAATACCACGCGCATAGCATCGCGCACCTGCGTGGGGTGTATAATAGCTTTGCGCTGTGCAGTATCTTTCACCAGCCAGTTCATCAGTTCGGCTTCGGGCTGTGGTGGTTTGTTGCTTACTATAGCCAGGTAGGTTTTCTCTATCTCGCGCTTGGCAAAAATCTCTACCAGCATCTTCAGTGCGCTTTTCTTTTTAGCCAGCAGTACTACTCCGCTCACGGGCCTATCCAGCCGGTGGGGCAGGCCTATAAAACACTTCTGCGGATACTTCTCCTGGCTGCGGATGTAATTAAGCGCCATGCTCTCCAGCGAAAACTTCAGGTGTGGCTCATATTCCGATACCAGACCCTGTGACTTATTAACCGCCAGTAGCTGACGGTCTTCATATAAAACATGTATGGGCAAAGCCTCTTGCATCGCGAATAAGTAGCAGAGGCAAGATAACAGAAAAGCAATGATCTGTGTAGTGCGCTTTTATTTAAACGCTACAATAATAACACTGGCCAGGTTTATACATATCAAATGATAGCTACCGCTGATAATGCCATATAGTATAGGCCGCGGAATGTTTGGGTTAATAGCAATGTTAACCGTGTTAGCCACCAGATAGCCTATACCTACCAGCAAGGCAAACTCTATTGCCCCGCCATACGAGTTGATGTTAAGCGCATATATTAAAACAGCGCTGGCTATAGTAATTACTATGGTGCACAGCATAGGCCCTACTACAAAAATTGGTTTGTTGGGCAGGGTTTCGTTCGCCTTGCCCAGCGATACTTTATAGGGTTTGCTGAAAAACACGGTGAACCAAAGTCCGCCGATTATAAAATACACTACAGTTGCTACTGCCACGCCTAACCAGTTCAGGTTTGCTAATTGATTCATCATACTTTTTTGTTTTTTAGTTATGATGCAAACGTAAGCCCGTGTAGTGACAGCCCTGTGTCAGGGGTATAAAAGACCTAGTGGTATTTATCGAAGTATTCCTGCAAGGTGAGCTTATGTGGGGTAAACTTCTCAGTGGTTACCTGAAGGCTCTTTATTCTATCCAGCCGGAAGAAGCGAAACTCGTTGCGCATACGGCACCAGGCTACCAGCAGCCAGTTCTCTTGTGTGCTTATCAGCGCAAAGGGCTCAATTACCCGGCTGCTCGCTTTCTGTGCCTCGTTTATGTATTCAATTTTGGTAAGGTAAAAATTGGTGAGCGCATTTTGCAGCGCCGATAAATTGTTGCTGTTGCGTTCGCGCTTTATGTTTTGGCTAAAGCGTGTTCGGTCTGATAATAGGTTAGCTTTATCTTTTACATTATGCCTTAGCACCGCTTTAATTTTGTCTATCGCCTCGCCAAAGTCTTTTACAAAAGATGCGTCTTTATTCATTAATACCAGTTGCTCGGCTGTTATCAGGGCATTGGCCTGTGCCTCGGTAAACATCACAGGTGGCACCCGGTAGCCCTCCATCAGGCTATAGCCTTTGCCCTCTTTTACACCTATGGGCACTCCCGCCTGTTCCAGCGCTTTTATATCGCGGTAAATGGTGCGTATGCTTACGTCAAACTTTACCGCAAGTTCTGGTGCGGTTATCAGCCGCTTGGTTTGCAGCTGGGTTAGTAGGGCCGTAAGCCGCGATAGGCGTTTGGTGTCATTCATTGTAGAAGAACCAAAGTAAAAAAAACGAATAGAAACATTAGCCGCCTGGGCCAGGTTCATTTAACACCCATAAGCCATGTTTGTAAGGTATCATCCCCTTTTATGGGTAACTTCTTGCGTATATTGTACCGGTGATTCTCAATAGTACGAATACTGGTCACAAGCAGGTTGGCAATCTCTTTATTGCTAAAGTTATTGTGCACCAGCGAGCACACTTTAGCTTCGGTAAGCGATAGCACTGGATACTTACTTCTTAATTTTACGATAAAGTCGTTAGCCGATATTTCTATTTTATCCATTATAAGCTGCTGCTCATACTTTACATTCAGCACATCGTTTATTTTACCGTCCATTGCTTTTATCATCTCGTTTTTACGGATGTTATCGCGCCGCATATCTTTCATAAAGCTCTTAAGCTCTTTAAGCAACTCAACCTTCTGGTTCAAAAAATCAGAAGCCATCGATAGTTCCTGTCGTTTCATATCAATATCTTTTTTCAGTAACTGGTTCTCCTTTTCCTTTTCCATCAGTTCATACCGGTGCGTAATACCGTTTATGCGTTTATCGTAGTCGGTACGCATGCTGGCGGACTGATGCTTCTGGGCTATAACAATATGCGTATATGCTTTCCTATAGTCCTTTTGCTGCTCGTGATAGGCGGCGTATTTCTTGTTGAACTGCCACAGGTAAAAGTCGGATGTTGCATTGGCCATTAGCTTTTCTGCTTCTTTACAGCAGGTGTTGGCACCCTTTATTTTGTTGCATTGTACCAGTATGGCAGCCTGGCTTAGCAGGCTTGTTGCCAGCAGAAAAAATTTATCATCCTTGCGGTAATAGTCAATAGTTATTTTAATATGGCCTTCTGCCTCTTTATATTTTTTAAGTGCCGCCATATTCCCGGCCAGGTAACCGTGTATAGCTGCCACCTCTTCGTTCACCGGTATGTCTTTTACTTTGTTTAGCAAGGGCAACAGCACAGCATTGCTTTTTTTGTATTCACCAGTCTCTGTAAGATACTGCCCCTGTGTAAGCATGGCATTTATATAACCATACTCTCCGGCCTGTGTAAGCTCGGCAGAGTTTATCAGTTCATGAAGGATAGGCTCAACACGCTCATACATTTTTACATTTATCAGCTCTACACACCGCGCCACCATAGTGTTTATATAAGCCCGTGCGTAGACTATACCATCTGCACCCGATGCCTTCAGTATCCTCAACGATTCTTCTGATGTTTCAAGATACTTGTCGAAATCGGCAGTGGCCAGGTAAACCAGGCTAAGCGTGTGCAGGCTGGCGGCCACCTGGTACATTTGCTTATTAGTATACGAAAGCTCTATCGATTTCTTAAGGTTCAGTTCGGCAGCGCCAAGCTCATCCATAGTGTGTTGGTTGGCCGCTTTCATACGCAGGGCCAGCGCCTGCATACTTGTGTTCTGCTGTTTAATAGCCAGGGCTATCGCCTTATCGTAAAAGCCTATGCCCTCTTTTATATTGCCGCGGTTAGTTAAAACGCGGCCTTGCTGTATTATCAATCGCGGCGAAGGTTTAAGATGCCGGTTGCGCTTGAAGGTTTCTTCCAGCTCCTGCATGGCGGTTTCAAAGGCTTCATTCTCGTTCGAAATTTTGCCTGCCTCAAACACCATGTCATCAAACTCCTTATCGGTGAACCTGTGTTTTTTCATTGGTAGCAAAAATAGGGTTAATAGTAAATAAGCCCTACGCGTATGGTTTTTTTTAAAAGCGTATAACCGGTTGATAGTCCCTGCATTGCATAGTACTGAGTAGTAATTGAGTAGTGCTGCGATTGGCGCGTTACTTACGTTTGGGGTGTAAAACCTCCAAACATTTCTTAAACAAAACAAAAATCAAAATGAAAAAAAGCTTTACAACCTTTATGCTCGCCTGCACAGCGCTTTGTGCTTTTTGCCAGATTACACTTACCGAAAACAACATGCCGGTACCCGGTACAGTGCCACTGCAAAACGTAAGCAGCCAGGTAACTACAGCGCCGGCTATTGGAAATGACCTTCTGTGGGACTACAGCACTATTAGCGGACAGGCAAACACTAACCCTTTCCAGGCAGTAAACAACGATATTAATTTTCCTTCAGCACAGTTTATGTTAGATCAGTATTTTAAAAACCTGACCCCGGCGCTTGGGTATTACTACAACCAATACTATCAAATTACTTCTACCGGTGCTTATGTGGTGGGTATACACGTACCTGCACAAAGTTTTGGCTTGGGTGCTTTGACCGGCAACACCGCCGATACTCTATATATACTGGAGAATGTAATTTATTACCCTGCCTCGCAGTGGGTGATTCTGTCGTTTCCGGCTACCGCGGGCAGTAGCTGGCAGAGCAATCAGCGCCATGTGGTAAATATGGAGCTAACCGTCAACGCGGCCGGACTTAACAAAGCATCGTTACAACAGGCGTTTTACTTTAACCGCAAAGACACAATAGCGGGCTGGGGAACGCTTACACTACCCGCACAGAACGGTTTTAATAATAATGTGCCTGTTCTGCAGGATAAAATGCAACAATATTTTGTGGATAGCTTTTACCTGAATGGTTCGCCTGCACCACCGCAACTTACCACTACGTTTGGAATTACCCAGGGGCAAACCACCGGGCTGGCTAACCGCATGGTATTTTATCGCGAAGGTTCTTTTAACTACCAGATGATTATAAACTTTACCGATGAAACACTTACCACACCAAACCTGGCTTACATAAGTACCCAACTGCCTGTAATAAGCGGAATAGAAGACAACAAAAACTATACTATGCCAGCTGTAACGTTCCCTAACCCGGTTAGCGGAAACCATTTTACCATACAAATGCCGGAAGAAACAAAAGCGGCTACGGTATCTATCCGCGACCTTACCGGGCGATTGGTAGAAACGGTAACACCAGCTACCAACGGCAACGCACTTAGTGTTGCACTCACCAATACCCTTGCCACCGGCTTATATACCTACACAGTAAACGATATTACCGGAAAGCTGCTTGCACAGGGCAAGCTTACCGCAGCCCAATAGTGTTTTGTTTTGATTTGAGCGCAGGCGTTGCGAGAGCAGCGCCTGCTTATTTTTGGGGAGTCTACCCTAAAAAAGTAGCCCTGAAAGTCACCGCGAAAAAAATTGGGCGGATATTGGCAGAATTTAGAAGAAAAATTACATTTGCCGTCCCTAAAGCAAGGATGCAACACCAACAACAGGTGTTTTGGCCGGCAAATAGGAGCATAGAGGATGTTTTCGGGCAGTTTGCCTTAAAACAAAAGGCTGGAAAACATTCCTCGATAGCTCAGTTGGTTAGAGCACAAGACTGTTAATCTTGGGGTCCCTGGTTCGAGCCCAGGTCGGGGAGCAAAGCCGGATACGAAAGTATTCGGCTTTGTCATTTTAGGCTGTTAATCCTGGCCCCGATAGCTATCGGGGCTGGTTCGAGAGAAATCCCAAGTATCATTTTAGGCACTATTAGTATTTAGCTTTACATTAGCTAAAACCATGAAAGTATTGCTGATACTGACATTACTACTTCCATTATCGTTAGTAGCGCAGGTAAACAGCCCGGCCCCCGCTACAGGTGTAGCAAAAATTTATACCCAGGCTATTGCCGATTTTATTAAAGCAGCAAACGCCAGAAACAAAACCAACTTCGATACTTTATTTTTGGGTAAACGGGCGAACGGACAACCTGATGACTTTCCGGATATTCAACTACCGGCTACTATAGAGGGAACAAAGATAATACTGATAGCGCCCGATGCCGGTGCCAAATTGCAGCGGGAGCGAAAGCAGCGCACCTATATTAACCTGATTGGTTGGGTTGAGGACACAAAAGCAGAGTTCATCTTTGTCGTTTTCTCAAATGGCTTTAGCCACCAATACGATTACCATATCCATTATACATATAGCGCAAAACAAAAGCGATTTGAATTAAGCGATATGCAATTTAAAGGGCCGTTTGACTAGTGATAAACGTGGCAATATGCTACTAATGGTAACTAATCCTGCCCCCACCGTTACTGCTATTCCATATTCCATTTTTGTACTCCATTAAAGCCTTTTCACGCTTTGCTTTTTTCTCTTCAGCAGTTAACGCTCTTTTAGACTGTTCGGTAGCACTATCTTTTTGGTCTGTAGCTTTTACTGTAGTTGTTGCTTTGCTGTTTTTCTTCTCGGTTGGGTTACCAGCAGGTACAGCCATGCTAAACAGGGTTGTGGCCATTAACAGGGAAGTAAGTATCTTTTTCATCGCTCAAAATTTTGGTTAACAAAATGCTCTAGACCATAAGCATTGAAATTTTTGTGCCAAACATACACTACAGGTATAGCGCGACTGAACGCTAAACAACAATGAGGAAATAAAGCCCTACGTGGAGGGAGGGGTTTAACATAAAACGCCCCACCGATGCAATTTGCCAATAGGTGCAATTACTTACTTTTATTCTACACAAAAACACACAACCATGACCCCCAAAAAAATATGGAGCAACCTGGCGGTAAGCGACTTGGCCCGCACTACAAGATTTTATACCGCTTTGGGCTTTAAACCAACGGGCAGTAATAATGAGTTGACCGGTTTTCAGTTTGGCGAGAGTGGTTTTGTAATCAACTTCCTTATGAAAGAGGTGCTCGAAAAAAATACAAACAGCCAGATAGCCGACGCCCACACGGCCAACGAAGTTGTATTTTCTCTTTCGGCCCAAAGCACAGCCGAGGCCGACCAATGGGCAAAGGAAATTGAGGCAGCAGGCGGCAAGCTTGTATCGCAACCCCGTGAGTTTGGCAAAGGCTATTATGGCTTCGATTTTGCCGACCCGGATGGGCATCGGTTTAATGTGTTTTTTATGGAAGGGATGTAAGAGCCAAGTAATCGACTTAAGCTTGAGAGCCACACACCCCGTCCGGTGCAGAGCCACCGGACACCCCTCTTAAGAGGGGAAAACACAAACAGCCCCGGCCTAACTCTTCCTTTAAGTCAATAATATTGGATGTAAGAATATGTATGCGCCAGGGCTACAGTGTTTTACAAAAACTAAATACATTTAAGCTATGGCATATAACGAAGACCTGGCCAACCGCATACGCGAAGCACTGGCCGACCATCCGCAGGTAATTGAAAAGCAAATGATGGGTGGTTTGGTTTATATGGTAAACGGTAAAATGTGTGTGGGCATTATTAAAGATGATATGATGTGCCGCATAGACCCTGCGCTGGAACCCACCGTGCTTGAAAAAACCGGTTGCCGACAAATGGATTTTACCGGCAGGCCTATGAAAGGTTATGTGCTGGTAGATGACACAGGTATGAAAACCAACAAAGATTTTAATTACTGGATAGGCCTCTGCCTCGATTTTAATCCGCAGGCCAAAGCGAGCAAGAAAAAAACGGGCAGTAATTAAAGCCCAAAGCTAATAGACGAGGCTTTTATCCCGCAAAAAATTCCTGATAGAAAATTAGTGGTAAGTAAGCTTAACCGGAGTAGAATAGTTACCACTAACCGGCAAAAATGAGTTATCGGCATTATAAAAGCGGCAGCAAAAGCGGCCACTAACCCGGCAAAAACTATCTATTCCTACAACAAAAATGGGGCTTCGCTCTTCAATTGTAAACACGTTTCCGGTATTATCGCCATCATCTGTCCTCCATTCATCGTCTGCTACTCCCGTTTTGTTGTATTGCATGCGCATTGCTATACCACCATAACCGCTATTAGGGGCATAAATATATCCATTGCCAGGTAAAAGCATTTGGTACCGGTCGGCGGTATTAATCTCCGGCACGTTAAACATTTTCTTAAACCAAAACTGGCCCAGCCTCAATTTGCTGGTAGACGTAACCTGCCATGAACACGCAAGTGCCATACTATAGGTTGTATCTGTATGTGTGGCAAACATTCCGTTTCCATATGTAGCACGTGTGTAGGTTATATCTTCTATAGCCAACTGAATACTATCAGTTAGTATTGCCGATGTGGTAAATACAGGGTGTGTACATACCAAAGGTTGCTGTTGTGTTTGCCCGTTATCTTCTTTTTCACAGCTTACTAGCGTAAATAAAAAGGTTCCCACGCATAAAAGAATAAATGCTTTAGCTTTCATATATACAAACATACAACAACAACTAAATATTTGCCTTAGTTTTCAAACAAATATCCTCTGTATGCCAACCCTTTGGCTTTGTTGTTTTACTATTGCCTAACAATAATGAAAAGCATATTTGCAGATAGAAAAAGCGAACCTACCCAAACAGACCTGAAAAATGCGTTGGGCAACACGTTCGAATATTGGACACAACTCGCAAACTATACCCATAAATCATTTACAGCCGCTAAAAGCGAATGGTATTTTTCGGGCGAAAAATATGGATGGAGTTTCCGTATTAGCGACCATAAGCGCGTGCTAATTTATCTGCTACCGCGCGACAAATTTTTTAAGGTTGCCTTCGTGTTCGGTAAGAAAGCAACGGATGAAATTATGAGCAGCAAAATTGCAGACAGCATTAAAACTGAACTAAGGGCAGCGAAAGCATTTGCCGAAGGGCGAGGTATAAGGCTTGATGTTAAAAACAAGTTGATGCTTGACGATATTCAAAAGCTTATAGCCATTAAGCTTGCAAACTAACAGGTGCCGAAAGAACAAAGCCATCACAACAAAGCAGATTACCAACTACATTACGTTAATCATCCCTCAAACAAATACCCGCTATAGGCCAACCCCTTGGCTACGCTTATAAAGTTATCGCCGCTATCTAGTTTGCTGTGGGGGAACTTACGCCTGAATAAATCCTGTATGGCTTTTACTAATGAAGTACCTCCTGTAAGAAACAGCGTATCTACAGTAGCGGGGTGTATGTTTTTTTCTACCAGGAATTTATCAAGGTAGGTTTCAATTTTAGCTATATCGGTTTTTATTACTCCGTTGTACTCGCCCAGGTTAATGGTTTCGTCAATCTCTATTCCCATTTTAGAGAAGGCGAAAGGGGCTTTGTCTTGCGACGAAAGGTCAATTTTGGTTTGCTCTACTTTTTCAAACAGCTGGTAGCCGAGGTTATGCTCAACCAGGGTCATCAGGTTTTTTAGTTTGTAGTTGTTACCGGTAGCTACGTAGTGCCCGCTTATTTCACGCTTCACTTTCCAGGTATTAAAAAAGTTCATCTTCTCCCACGAGCAGATATTGGTGTAAATAGAAAGTGGCAGATCTAAAAACTTGCCGGGCATAGACTGATACTTTAATCCTCGCCCGAAATGCGGTGTACCCTTTTCGTACATAAACGATGAATCGAAACTATCGCCGCCCACATATATACCACCGGTGGCATAAATATCTTTCCGGCGGTCGGCGCTTTTCTTTGCATTGGGGTCCAGCTCTATAAAAGTAAAGTCGGTAGTACCGCCACCTAAGTCGGCCACCAGCACGCGCTCTTTTTGCTGAATGGTTTTTTCGTAGGTGTAAGCAGCAGCAATAGGTTCGTACTGGAACCGCACATCGGTAAAGCCGGCCTGCTCTACAGCTTTTAGCAAGCGCTTTTGTGCCAGTGCATCTTTACCGGTATCGTCATCATCGAAAAATACCGGGCGGCCTATTACAGCTTTGGTGCAGTTGTAGCCTATCAGGGTATCGGCTTTTTCTTTTAGTGCTTTTAAAATCAAGGTTACCAAATCGGGCGCTGTCATGCGTTCGCTATACACCTTGGTTTCGGTAAAGCTTTCGCGCGGCAGCACGCGCTTTATCGATTTCATAAACCGGCCCTGCATACCTTCGTTTATGTATTCGGTAACTGCCTGCTTGCCTACATAGTACTTTAAAGGCTGGTGGGGCTCCTGCGCATTGGGGAAGTACAACAGTGAAGGAATAGTGATGGTATCTATTATCCGGTTCTGCTCTACATCTAATATAGACACCGCCGAATTGGACGTGCCGAAATCTATGCCGTAAAGGTATTTTTCCATGGCTATCAAAAGTTTTCTGATTGTACTGAATCTTCGTTTCAGGGACAATCATGCATTTGATATGCTGAATGTTCTTTTGGGTGCTTGCCTGGAAACGTACGAGTAATAAATCCCTAAACTGGGAGCGCAAATATAATTCTTATCTTAAAATTATATGGCTGGGGTACCGGAGTATTTGTTATAAGGTCAATTATTCTACCGAGTAACTGGTAATTTCAGTGTTATAGCCACCCACCCCAGGATATACCGACTTAATTAAACCAACTCCCTTTGCATGAAAAAGTGTTTCGAAAACAGTACCATTTTCGCGCCTTAGGCGCGTTGCGCACACGTTAGTAAAAGTATGGCCGCCAACAGTATATGTTCCATTTGTTTCTACTACCTCACAAATCATATTGCCATAGGTTTCGTCCAGTGTCGCTATCCAGCTATCGCCTACCTTTGCATTATCTTTAAAAAACAAAAAATCGCGGTTCACAAAACCCTGCGTCTGTTCTAATATATTTCCTACTAGGGTATAATAGTTACCACCCGATATACGCACAAAAGTCTGGCTCTCATACCCTGACCACCGCTGCATAACAATGCGGTAATTAATACCATTAATAAGTGTATCTTTTGTAGTAACAGAGTCAGACGCTATTTCTACATTACCGTTGATGGTATTTGTGGCCTGGTAATAATGCACAGTTCCAGCTGTTATAGGGTAATACGTTTGCGAATCGGGGTTATTATCTTCTTTTTTACACCCTGTAACAAATGTTGCTGCAACTGTAAGCGCAAGAAAAAAATTTTTCATATCGATATTTTTCGTAGTGTAAATATAATTTTATCCTCATAAATAAAATACCGCCCATCTTAATATGTTCACCATAGCCCAAATTAAAGACGCGCACAGCCAGGTAAAAAGCGGTGCCGATTTCCCCGGATACATTCGCGCCATAAAACAACTGGGCGTAACCGGTTACCAAACATTTGTAACCGATGGCCATACGGATTATACCGGTGGCGATAACTATCAGATATCATCGGATGCGAAATATTCTGCACTGGAAATAGCACCCGTTAGCGATAAAGCAGAGTTTGAAACATACCTGCGCGCCCATCAGCAAGGCCAAAGCGATTACCTAACCTTCTGCCAGCAATCGGCCGATACCGGTGTAGAAAAATGGGTGGTTGACCTCGCCGCCATGACCTGTACCTATTACGACCTGGCTGGTAACGTAATGCTGGAAGAAAAGATACCAGGATAAAACAGCAAAGCCGCCTTTATAGGCGGCTTTGCTGTTTTATGTTTGTAGAACCATTAGTCTCTGGCTAACCTGAAGCCTACATCATCATCTTTAGAATCGGGTGGATATAAATCGCGGTTAGCTACGCGCGTATCTTTAAGCGGGCCCCACCAGCTACCACCCCGTAGCGAACGGCTGGTGCCACTTGCCGGTCCTTTAGGGTTGTTACTAGGGCCATTGCTATAGTACTTCTCATCAAACCAATCGCTGCACCATTGCCATACGTTGCCGCTCATATCATACAGACCCAGCTCGTTAGGCTGTTTTTGCCCTACCGGATGCGACTCATGTGATATAAGTGTATCGTACCAGGCTACTTCCATAGCATTATTGCTGCCGGCATATTTATAGCCATGGCTTTTGTTGCCGCCTTTGGCAGCATATTCCCATTCGGCCTCGGTAGGCAGGCGGTAGTTTTTTTCGGTTAGCTGATTTAGCTTGTTTACAAACATCTGCGCATCGAACCAGCTGATATTTACCACCGGGCACTCTGCACAATTTTTGTTAGATGGCGCGGTGCCCATAATGGCTTTCCACTCGCGCTGCGTTACCGTATACTTGTTCATGTAAAAAGTATTGATGGTAATGGTGCGGCGTGGTTTTTCCCAGTAGTAGCATTCGGTATCCTGAGGGTTTACACAGCCCATGGTAAAAGTGCCCCCTTCTATCGGCACCATCTTCGATTCTATTTCCTGAAGCAGGGCTTTTAGTTTAGGGTCGGTAGCCTTTTCGCCCTTCTTGGGGCCGCCCTTGGCTGAATGGCCATGGCCTTGTGGGACTTGTGCAAACAGCTGTATGGTAAAAAACAACAATGTGAAAGGCAGAAAAATTCTTTTCATTTTTTTTTGAGCGGGTTAAGTTTTCTTTTTCAATTCTCGGTTGCTACAAATGTAAGTACACTTTATACGTGCAAGTATCTACGTAGTTAACATGACAAATGTTAACGTCTACTGTAAAATTACCTGTTTGCTAAACTGAGTGCCATTGGTAGTTGCGCTAAGAATATAGGCACCGGAAGGGAGTATAGATGCCATATTTATGCTTACCGTTTTGGTCACCCCGTTTTGCTCTACAGGAAAAATATTGTCATAAACAAGTTTCCCCTTTAAATCAAATAGCTTTACAGTTATCTCATCCAGGGGATCCTGCACCGTTACAAATACTTCGTTGGAGGTAGGATTAGGAAACAATGAATAGTCTGATGAAAAGCTTTCGCCTTCGTTTAGTTTAGCGTTAACAACCTCCGAATATTCAAAATCGCGGTCGTTGTCTATTTGCTTTAGGCGGTAGTAGTAAGTAATATTAGAGCTCACCCTATCATCAAATACGTAGTTGTGAGTTTCGGTTGAGTTATCGTGCCCTTCTACCCAGCCAACGTTGCTAAAGTTTATACCATCGGTACTGCGCTGCACTTCAAATCCGTCGTTATCAATTTCCAGCGAAGTAGCCCACGAAACACGGATGCGGTGCTTACCCAGGGGGTCGGCTTTTACAAAAAGCAGCTTTACCGGCAGCGCACTGTTGCTATGGCTCATGCCCATGGTAAAATGCGAGAAGTTGGAATAAATACCTCCCGGCACACCATTGCCCAGGTAGCAACCCATATTACGTGTAAAAGTGGTAAGGTCGCTGATATCAGACACCAGGCTTTCAATCTCGGACCTCCAGTCTACCGACGGCAGGGAAGGGTCGGCCCCGTATGTATCTTCGTGCTTCAACACTCTCCATGAGCCTAACCGGTCGGCTGTTACGTCAGAAAACCCATTGGGGAAAACTTCCATATCGTATTGGTATCCGGTATTGCTCGATTCAAAACTCCAGTAACCATGATTGTTTACCGACTTATCAAAAATAATCCATTGCGGGGCGCCCGAATTGCAGGTGTTGGATCCTACAAAGCGGTTATAACCATTGTTATCGGCAGTAAGGCCCGCAGGGCAACCGGCACAGTAAGCCGAAATAGCGCCCACCGAACCTTCGGGGTTTGAAGAGCCATTGCAAAATTTTGCCTTTATACTACCACTGCCCGGCACTTGTAAAAAATTAAGCAAGGCACCATTAAAGCCTTTATCTTCGGTACCTACCGGGAACAAATAACTTGTAGCTGATGAAACCGTGCGCTGTAGCCCCCCGCCTTCAGAGCCTCTTGTTCCTTTGGTTAAAATAAAGCCTGTGTTGGGGTATCCATCTATTTGCAACACAGGGTATCCTGCTATTGCATCCGGGTTTCCGTTTTTTACATCCAGCAAATGCTCTTCGCCCGAAGCAGTAAAGGTTTTTAAAAGCCCTTTAAGGTTATTGTTGTGGTAAAAACTATCGGGGTTATAGGTGTTGGTTAAGTTTGCCGAGCCAAAAACGAGGGAGCCGTTAACCACCACATCGGTCTGCATCTCTACCACGCTGGTAGCCGAACTTTTATCAATAACCAGATTATGAAAACTTGCGGTAGAGGCTTTAGATACATCGCCTTTGATAACCTGCGTGCCTGCGCCTATAAACTTTACTACACGCTCTTTAGAAGCCGAATTGGTATGCGTTTTAAAAGCGGCGCTGCTGTCGTTTTGAAAATCGCCGCTAAGTTCAATAGTGCCGTCGTTGTTTATACTGCCCGATTTATTTACAAAGTTTCCCTGTACCTCAATCAGCGAATTCTCCTGTATATAAATATCGTTGCCGTTGTTATAAAACACATCTTGCGCATGTATTAAAACCGGATATACCAATAAAGCAAGTATTGTAAATTTAACCTTCATGGGTGATGCTATAGTTTAAGTTTTACCACTTTAAACCGGCTGTTGAACAAAAATTGTTCTGCCGGTTTTATCAGATAGTTCCCCGGCGGTTCCAACCAGGCAGGGAATTATCCGACTATTATTACGCTGAAAGGCTGTACCATGTTACGCACAAGTGTGGGGTTTACATTATGGTGTTGTAATGTGTATAGCAAAAACAAGCCTGTATTTGTGCCGGCCAATACAGCACATAGCACGCTTTGTAAAAACGTGCAGGCTATGGTATGGCGCGGGCTAACAAAGGGGGTGTGCAAATCGTACCCATTTTCATTTTTGGGCTATTATATTCGCGCCCAGTTAAGCTATTAAACAAAAACTAATAACACACCACTATGTCACTTCTTACTGTAGGAACTGTTGCCTTCGATGCTATTGAAACCCCCTTTGGAAAAACAGATAAAATTGTGGGCGGCGCAGCTACCTACATTGCCTGGAGCGCTTCTTACTTTAGCAAAAAGGTGAACATCGTATCTGTAATTGGCGATGATTTTGATATGAACGAACTGGAACTGCTGCGCAAGCGCGGGGTAGATACCACAGGTATAGAAGTAAAAGAAGGTAAGAAGAGTTTTTTCTGGAGTGGTAAATACCACCTGGATATGAACAGCCGTGATACGCTGGTGACCGATCTGAACGTATTGCTGGAGTTTAACCCGGTAATACCACAGGATTATTATAACAGCGATATACTGTTGCTGGGCAATATAGACCCTGCCCTGCAATTGCGCGTAATAGAACAACTACCTACCCGCCCTAAGCTGGTGGTAATGGATACTATGAACTTTTGGATGACACCGGGTTTTATAGATACCCTGCATAAGGTGATGAAGAAAGTAGATGTGCTGGCCATTAACGATGCCGAAGCGCGCGAACTATCGGGCGAATATTCTTTAGTAAAAGCTGCCCGCAAAATTATGAAGATGGGCCCTGCCTATCTTATCATTAAGAAAGGTGAGCACGGTGCATTGCTGTTCCACGAAAACGAAGTGTTTTTTGCACCTGCTCTTCCGCTAGAGGATGTATTTGACCCAACCGGTGCCGGCGATACCTTTGCCGGTGGTTTCTGTGGTTTCTTAGATAAGAGCCGCGATATCAGCTTCGAGAATATGAAGCGTGCTATTATCTATGGCTCGGCTATGGCTTCTTTCTGCGTAGAGAAATTTGGAGCAGAAAGATTGCGCAACCTAACACAACACGATATAGAAGACCGCGTGAAAGATTTTATCGACCTGGTACAGTTTGATATAGTGCTGGAAGATTAATCCGGTTTTAATTACGATAAAATAAAAGCCGCAACGCTGTAAAGTGTTTGCGGCTTTTATGTTTTCCGTTTAGTAATGCCTTCTAAAAATGACCAAACCATGACATAACTTATTTTAAATCATAATGTGTTCATTTATCTTTGCTGAACCTAATAAACACTTATGAAAAAATTTATCCCCGCTATACTTCTCTTCTTGGTTCCGCTCACCGCCTCTACGCAAACACATTGGAATTGGTTTAATCCCTTCAACTTTCCGGTTGCTACCGGCTACCCGGCTGGTATGTGTAAAGATGCCAGTGGGCAGTTTTGGTTTGCGTCGGATTCCCTGGGCAGCCTGATAATAACTAATCAGGCTGGCTCTGTAAGCTACACTATACCTGATGCTGTTTCTTTTTCTTACGAGCGCATTTTTGTGGATTCGCGCAATGATATATGGCTTATTCAAAATGGTGTTCCTGTTTTTTTGCAAAATGGGCAGGTGAAGCAATTGGATATACCTGCTCTGCAATGGCCGGCCATGGGAAATGTTATGGATATTGCAGACGACAACCATGGCAATAATTACATCAGTATATTTAAAAATGATATCGATTCTTTCCATATAGTAAAGTTTGATGGTACTAACTACACCGAGTTAGATTTAAGTACCCTGCAGGCCGGTTTAAGAAGGGACCTGATAGGGGCCGGTTCGCTGATATGTGATGCCTTGGGTTCGCCCTATGGGTGTTTTCCTAATTATGGTGTGTTTAAATACAGCGGACAAACATGGACCCTGGTAGATACATCGCATGTAATACCGGTGGTAGCAGATAGGGGCAACAATGTTTATTTCGAAAAATCGCCGGGCTTGAGTGCCAACCTAGATAACAACTATTATCTTCTCAAAATTTCAGATAGCGCCAGCCAGCGATTTTTGTTGCCATCTATTGATATGTCCCTTGCAGTAACTTATTATTCGCTTTCGTTAGACCAAGAAGACAGGATGTGTTTGGTAATGCACGATAAGTATATGTTCCGGTTAGAAGATACTGTGTGGCAGGGTGTGTACCTTCCTGATTTTTGCTGCAATTTCGGCAACCCCTGGGCTATTCCACCTGTTATTTTCGATTCGTTGGGCAATATTTGGATGAGCAATGATATGGCCAGTAAGGAAATCGGCATCTATAGTTTTAAGGGCCACCAAACTTTTAGCGGTAATGTGTTTATCGATTATAACCAAAATCAGTTGCGCGATTCGGCTGACTTGCCTTTGGCTGGTATTAATATTGGGCAAACGCCCCAAAACCTTATAGCTAATACGGACGTTAACGGCGACTACTCTATGATTTTTCTGGATAACAACATAACTTATGCTTTGCAGGCTCCTGCCCTACAGTATTATGCCGTTTCATCGGGGACAAATATTCAGCTAAACCCGGCAAGTGATTCGGGCTGTTGTTATAATATAGCTTATACACCTTTACTTAGCGTGCAGGACCTGGAGATAAACGCCACCGCCGGCTTTGCACGGCCGGGTTTTGAAGTGCCGCATTGGTTTACTTTTAAAAATAAAGGGACCATAGCTGTAAGCGATACAGTAGAATACGTGTTTGACTCCAGCTATGTGTTTATAAGCGCACAGCCAGCACCGGATATGGTTAACGGAAATGTTTTAAAGTGGGGCTTTGTAAACCTGCAACCCTTTGAAACAAGAAGCATCTCTATGGATTTACAATTAAGTGTATCCGCTGTGCTGGGAGATACGCTTACAAATACGGCCACCATCTATCCTGCATCGGGCGATACTACACCAGTAAACAATGTTTCTGTTTGCAGCCAGGTAGTAGTTGGCTCCTTTGACCCTAACGAAAAAACGGTAACTCCTGCGGGTGGTACATCTGCCGGCGATTATCTTACCTACACCATCTTTTTTCAAAACACAGGCACCGATACAGCGTTTAATATTTTTGTGCGCGATACACTAGATGCCGGTATAGACTTTGCATCGTTTGAGATATTGGGGTGCAGCCATGCCATGGAGTATATATTTAAAGGTTCCGGTGTTATAGAATTCCGGTTTCCAAATATTCTTTTGCCCGATAGCCACAGAAATGAAGCGCTTAGCCATGGCTTTGTAAAGTACAGGGTTAAAACAAAAAACAACCTGCCCATGGGGTCGGAAGTAAAAAATACGGGGTTTATTTATTTTGATTTCAATACACCGATACAAACCAATACCACTATCAGCAATGTAGGGTTTTTGGGTTTGCCCCGGGTACTTACAAAAGAGAGATTCAAAATTTACCCTAACCCAAATACGGGTGTATTTACTATTGAGTTAAGGGACGAAACTAAAGCGGATAAAATAATTATTACAGATATGGCAGGCAGACAGATATATACTGCACCGGTAACCGGTAGCAGTATTTGTGTTTTTATGCAAAATTTTTCGGCAGGTGTATATATGGTAAGCACAATCAGCCATGCTGAAGTCACCGGCAGAAGCAGGATTGTTTTAAAATAGGTGGAATAGCTATTCCATCGCTTCATTCAAAATAACATAGTGCCGGTGGTCTTGCCAGCAGCCGTTTATTTTTAAATATTTTTTGGCGAGGCCTTCTTCATGAAAACCGAGCGAAGTAACCAGTTTAATGCTGCGCGTGTTGGTGGGTATAATGTTAGCTTCTATACGGTGCAGTTTCATATCCTCAAAGGCATATTGAACTATGCGCTGCAGGGCTTCGCTCATGTAGCCGCGGCCCTGGGCCTGTTCATCTAACTTATAACCCACATGGCACGATTGAAAAACACTGCGGATAATATTGGATAAATGTATATCGCCTATAACTTTATCCGGGTTGCCTTTTTCGAATAGAAAGAGCCAGAGGTTAGTACCGGCAGCTATCTTTTCGGCATACTCTACAAGTTTATTGCGGTGATAATCTATAGTATCCCATTCGGGTCGCCGCTCAGGCCCGTAAGTTGCAAAGTGCTGCTGGTTGCGCTTAAAGTAATCGAAAACCATATCGGTTAAACCGGTATGTGGTGGTTTTAATATAAGGCGCGGTGTTTCTAATTCAACCATAACAGCAATTTAATATTATATATTTATAGCTTATGCAGCTAAATGTAGTTACAAAAAATATTTATACGGTAGAAAACTTTTGGTCAGCACAAGAGTGTGAGGAGTATATTAAAAAGACCGAAACAATAGGATTTGAGCCGGCAACTATTAATACTGATTTTGGTGTGCGCCGTGTAGAGAGTGTGCGCAATAACAACCGTGTGATGTATAAGGATGTTGAGTTAGCCAAAACTATCTGGCAAAGGGCGAAAGATTTTGTGCCCGCCCAAACCGGAAACAGTGTTGCTATAGGATTGAACGAACTTTTCCGTTTTTATAAATACGAATCCGGGCAACAGTTTAAAAAACACCGTGATAACAGTTTTATACGAAACAGCAACGAAGCCAGCTATTATACCTTTATGATTTATCTTAATGATGGCTATACAGGCGGCACCACTACCTTCAACAAAGTGGAAATTGAACCTAAACAGGGTAGGGCTCTTATCTTTCGGCACGCACTTGAACATGCCGGAACGGAAGTTGAAGCCGGCGTTAAGTATGTGCTGCGACTGATGTGATGTACCGCTTACCTAAATAACGGACTAATTGTGACCTAAACGGGCATTTGCCTACACCCCACAAACCCGCTTCGGGGTTTCTTTTCTACAAAATACCGGCATTTAGTGGTTTAAAAATGCGTGGAACAGCTTTTGCAATAGCCTAAGCATAACCAACATTATAGAAAATGAAACGCATAACATTATTCGCCGCAGCAACAGCATTATTATTTTTAAGTTCTTGCGAAAAAGACTGGGTTTGCAAATGCACCGACCAGGATGGAGATACAGAAAATTTTCAGCAAGAAGATCAGACTTTGAGCCAGGCGCGCTCAGAGTGTAGGGGAAGAAACTTCGACCAAACTGTTTTTGGCATCCACACTTCGTTGGATTGCTCACTACAGTAAGGTTTCTCTATATCTACATATATATAACAGAAATACCTGCTCAGAAGATATTCTTCTGAAGCAGGTATTCTGCTATTTGCACGGCATTAGTCGCCGCGCCTTTGCGTAGATTATCAGATACTATCCAGCAGTTAAGCGTATTAGGCTGTGTTTCGTCGCGGCGGATACGGCCCACAAACGTATCGTCCTTATCGTGCGCATGTATAGGCATGGGGTATTTCAGGTTCTTCACATCATCTACCACTACCACGCCCGGGCTGTTTGATAACAGTGTGCGCACCTCGTCTACATCAAAATCTTTTTCAAATTCAATATTTACGCTCTCGCTGTGGCCACCAATAGTAGGTATGCGCACCGTGGTAGCTGTAACACGGATTGAGTCATCGCCCATTATCTTCTTGGTCTCGTTCACCATTTTCATTTCTTCTTTGGTGTAGCCATTATCTAAAAACACATCTATATGCGGCAGGGCGTTCATGTCTATCTGGTAAGCATAGGCCATTTCACCTTTAATGCCGGCGCGCTCGTTCATCATCTGGTCTACGGCTTTTTTACCGGTACCGGTTACGCTTTGGTATGTGCTTACCACCACGCGCTTAATTTTGTATTTATCGTGCAGGGGTTTTAATACCACCACCATTTGTATGGTGCTGCAGTTAGGGTTAGCTATAATTTTATCTTTTGCGGTCAGCACGTGTGCATTTACCTCTGGCACTACCAGCGGTATGCCGGGCTCCATACGCCATGCCGATGAATTATCTATTACCGTGCAACCTGCTTCGGCAAACTTAGGCGCCAGCTCTTTACTGGTGCTGCCACCGGCAGAGAAAATTGCCACCTGTGGTTTTTGTGCAATAGCATCCTGCCAGCTAACAATAGCATATTCCTTATCCTTAAACTTCACCAGCTTGCCAATGCTCTTTTCGCTGGCTACGGGTATTAATTCGGTTACAGGAAAATTTCTTTCGGCCAGTACCTGCAACATTTTTGTGCCCACCAGGCCGGTGGCGCCTACTACTGCTACTTTCATTTTGTTTTAAATTTTGAGACTGCGAATAAATAACAAATCAGGGTGATTTAGAAACCAGTTATAGTTAACGGACCCGAATGTTTCTGCGTTTTCCGTGGCTTCTGTGTGTTCCGTGAGCAAAAACGCGGGTTACATCTCAAACGCCTTCCACACCACTTCGTTAGGTATAGGGGCGGTAATGGATATTTTCTCTTTTCTTACCGGGTGCACAAACTCTGCCTTGCGTGCGTGGAGGTGAATACTGCCATCGCCGTTTCCACGGCGGGCGCCGTATTTCACGTCACCCTTTATAGGGCAGCCAATTTTAGAAAGCTGCAGGCGTATCTGGTGGTGGCGGCCGGTTAAGGGATTTACCTCCAGCAGGTGGTAGTTATCTATACTCTTCAGCCATTTGTATTCCAGTTCGCTTTTGCTGCTGCCCTTTACCTCGGTATCGTGCGCGTGCGACATATTCTTGGTCTCATTCTTCTTAAGCCAGTGCACCAGGTGGCCCTGCAGCTCTGCCGGTTTGTTGCCTACTACAGCCCAATAGGTTTTCTTAATCTCCTTGGCTTTGAACATCTCGTTCATGCGCACAAGTGCCTTGCTGGTGCGGGCAAAAAGCACTACGCCGCTTACGGGCCTGTCTATCCGGTGGCATACCCCCAGGAAAACCTCACCGGGTTTGCTGTACTTATTGGCTATATATTCTTTCAGTAACTGCTCCAGTGCCTTATCCCCTTTTTTATCGGGCTGCACTAAAACCCCTGCCGGTTTATTTACCGCTATCAGGTGGTTATCTTCGTATAAAATTTCGAGTTCGGTGTATTCCATTGGGCGGCCTCACCCCTCTGCCTTCGGCATCTCCCGTCTCCTGCAGGAGAGGGGAGAACCTATAAGTGTAGGGTAGTGTTTTTAATTGTTCCGGCGAATATAATGTGAAAGGAATCGGAAGTTCTAAAAACTTCGGAAGTCTCCTGACGATTTAGGAATACAACTTTACCATCTGCTTAGCTGTTTCTTTTATCTCATCGGCCAGCTTTTTGGGTTGCAGTATTTGCACGTTGTTGCCATAGCTTAGCAGCTGCATTTTCAGCTCGTGGTTTATAACCACCTCCAGCGACACGCGGAACTCTGTCTTGCTCTCTTTTACCACCTGCTGCGAGTGGTGTATGGGCACTGTTTTAATGTATTTGCCCTGTACCGGCGAAAAAGACAGGAGCAGCTTTTCTGTTTTTCCTTCGCCAAGTGTTACGCCAATTACATCTTTAAAAAAGTTCTTCTTGTCTATATCACTTGGGGTAAAGGTATCATCGGTTAGCTGTATGTTTTGTATACGGTCCAGCGCAAAGGTGAGCACTTTGTGTTCTTTCTTATTGGTGCGCTTGCCTATTACATACCAAAAATTCTTCGCCTCTTTTATCAGGTAGGGCTCCAGCAGGTTTTCGCTTATCTCATCGCTGCCGTGTTTTTGGTAACCGAATTTTATAACGCGCCGCTCAGAGATGGCTTTCAATATCGGCTCTATATATTCTATCCCCTTTATTACAAATGGCTTTTCAAATTGTATGTAGTCGGTTTCTCCACGCGCTTCTTTGTTCAGTTTTACGGTGTTGGCTATGCGGTGTATGGCATCTTCAAACTCTTTAATAGCAGGCAGGTGCTTAAACTGATCGAGGATGCTGATGGCGAAATCGAGGCCGTGCAATTCGTCCGGCGAAACTGGCAGGTTATTGATAGAAAAGTCAGGATCGCTGTAGCTGTAGGTTTTTTCACGTTTATTATAAACTATGGGGGCTGTAAAATTAAGTGCCTGGCTATAGCGCATTTCCTGCAAATCGAGCTGTACGGTGCGCTTGCTTATCTTCTTGTCCAGGCTTTCACTCAGATAATCAATTAGTTCCTCTAAAGAGGGGTGGGGCTTCCTGCGCAATCTTACATCTATCAGGCGGTAGCGGCTATAAGCATCGCGGTTTAATGGCATGGATTTGGGGTATTAAAAAGTGTAACAGGCATGGAGAAACTGGACATTGAGCACGCAATTTGAAAATAAATTTTGGCTACGCAAATAGGTTGCGCAGTGCGGGCTCATTTTTGTTTCATCATTAAACAATAAGCCATGTCTGCTACCAACATCGCCACACTTGCAAAACACGAAATTTATGTGAACGAGATATCGTTCATGAGCCGCCAGGAAATTTACCTGTTTGGCTTTATCCACCAGGATGGAAAATTTCACGAAACACAATATGTAATAGCCCGTAAGGAATTACAAAACCTGCTAAGTGCCAATAAACAAGGCATAGAAATACTGTGGCATATAGAAAACCTGTTTGTGCACCCCCACCAGGTACCTGCCACGCTTAACCTGATAGACCTGTTTGGTACCACGCAGGTGTTTGAGGCGCAGAACATAGAACTGGATGTGCCTTTTTATGAAGACGAAACCGGAGAGTTAAGGCCTTGCGAAAATCACGAACTGCTTTTTGTAGATAAAGTAACCCCCCTTTTATCGGCCACTAAAAGCACATTTTAAAAAAATAATTAACCGGTGCATCAGCATCATTAAAAAAATAAAGCCATGAACCTTTTAAAATATAACCGCATCAACGGACCTAAGAAAACAGTAAACGATTACCTGAGCACGCTTAACAACGATGACCTGAAAGGGCTGCTTAACTCGGGCATGTTCTACGACCTTAAACTGCCCGACCTGATGAAGAAATTGCAGAACGAGTTGCAGAAACGCAACCTGGATGCACAACCTACCTTGTTTTAAATTCCTGCGACTGTACACGGGGGATGAGTCTTAGCGGTAGGCGAATGCTGCTTTGCCCCTGGTACAGCCAGGTACTAACCTTTTCTTTTTTGTTGTCCTAAAGCCCTGCGGTTGGTTACGCAGGGCTTTTTTTATGCCCTAAAACCACACAGTGGCTTAAACGCATTCATTTATAGTATCATTCTTTGTACAATAATGTTTAAAGCCTGTATTGTATGTACATCTTACCTCACTGCAATTCTTATTTTTGAAGCGATGGCAAAAACGGCTTTAATTATTGGCGCTACCGGTTTGGTGGGCGGGCATTGCCTGAACGAATTACTGGCTTCGCCGGCTTACGATAAAGTAATTGCCCTAACCCGCCGTAAACTGGATAATACAAATGCCAAGTTGGTAAATGTAATTACTGATTTTGAAGACCAGGATATACTTATAAGAAACGTAGCCTGCGATGACGTGTTTTGCGCTATGGGCACTACTATAAACAAGGCCGGCAGTAAAGAAGCTTTTAAACATGTAGACCTGATAATACCGCAGATGATAGCAAGGCTGGCGCTGGTAAAGGGGGCTAAAAAATTTGTGCTTGTTTCATCTATAGGTGCCAATGCTCAATCCATGGCATTTTATACGCAGGTAAAAGGACAGCTGGAAGAAGCCCTTCGGCAAATGGGCTACCAATCGGTTATAATTTTCCGGCCCTCTATACTTATGGGCGCCCGAAATGAAAAGCGCACCGGTGAGGCTGTAGGGCAATGGGTAGCCGAAAAGTTTTCGTTTTTGTTTGCCGGGCCTTTTAAAAAATACGCAGGCACCCCGGCAGATTTAGTAGGCAAAAAAATGGTAGCTGCCGCCCAGGAAAAAACAACCGGGGTACGAATTATAGAGAACGAAGAGATATTGAAATGACAGACGGAAGACAGAAGATAGAAGACGGGAGACAACAGCCGCTTAACATGCGGATATACCATTGCGTGTTAATAGCACTGCTGTTGCTTATGGGCATGCAGCCCGCGGAGGCGCAGGATAAACCGAAGGAAAATTCATTCATAACTTTCCGCCAGCGGTTATTAAACCAAAAGCGGGATGAAAGCAGTGTAGAGAAAGTAGACTCCTTTAGCAAACTGCACCTGATGATTTGCGGCAATGTGTACCAAACAGAGAAGCATGCTGCCTACGCTTATGATAAAACTACGGGTAAGTATGATTACCGCAGCCAGTTTAAGTATATACAGCCCCTGCTCAACCTGGGCGATATTACACTGGTAAACCTGAAGACGTTTTTCAGCAACGATGTAAAAAACATGTTCTCATCGCCCGATGAGTTTGGCCTGGCGCTAAAGTATGCCGGAGTAAATGCCGTGCTAAGTGCTAATGTGCATACCGCTAACATAGATAAGGCTGTGCTTAAGCGCACTCAGGAAGTACTGGATGAATACGACATTTATCATACCGGAGCTTTTTTAGATAATATACAGCGCCTGGGCAATTACCCTATGATAATGAACAAAAAGGGGTTTAAAATTGCCGTACTGAATTATACTAACCTCACGAGCCGCCCATCGCTTTCACGCGATTTTGTAATTAACGAGATAGACAAAGCGCTGATAGACCGCGACATGCGGTTACTGCGCGCTTACAAAGCAGATTTTACCATAGTGTATTTCGATTGGGGTGCCAACAAGCAGGATATGCCCTCGTATGCCCAGCAGGAGCTTGCGCAATACGTGTTTCAGGCCGGCGCCAACCTGGTAGTGGGCACCCACCCCAATGCGCCAATGCGGCTGGAAACCATGAATTACAGCTATAACAATACGCAGCAGGAAGGCATTATTGCTTACTCGCTGGGTAACCTGCTAAGCAGCAATGAAGACCTGAACAACCGCAATGGTTACATTATTGATATGGAGATTAAGAAGAATAATTTTACTACCGAAACCCATGTAAGCGATTGGGGTGTAGTGCCCGTATATACCTATTACGATACTACTACAGTAAGGGGCAAAACAAATGTTTACTCAGTGCCCTGTGCCAACATAGAGAGCGGCGATATTTTTCCAAATATACCCTACATAGAAAAACGCCGGGCGGTAAACAGCGCCTACCAGGTGCGCAAAATGCTGGGCAATATTGCCGACGAAATTCAGTACAACTTAAATGAGCTGATAGTAAATAACGTAGAGGAGAGCATAAACATAACCAATGCGCCGCTTAACAATAAGCACAATCCTAAGCGCGAAGATGATGTAAAGCCGAGTGAAGCGCCTGCATTACCGGTTACGGTAGATGGCTCTGCAAATACACCATCGCTGGCCTTGCTTTACGGCGAGCAGCCCGAACCGGCAAAACCCGCAGCTACCACTGCGGCCGCCAAAGCGGCAGAAAAGAAAGCCGAGAGAGAGAACTCCTATTTAGCGCAAAAGAAGAAAGCGCAGGAGGCTTTTGATGCCCCTGTGGTAGTATCATCTGCACCTACACCGGCAGCAGAAAGGCCAAAAGAAGAAGCTGTGAAAAC
>DATGWP010000068.1:0-26532 GCA_035299425.1 Chitinophagales bacterium
ATATATTATCGTTAATAATACCTGCCGGATATTTTTTACCGGTTATGCCCGGTACAAAGTTTATTACCGTAGGTGGTGCTGTAGCTGCCGATGTGCATGGTAAGAACCATTTTGCCAATAGCAGTTTTTGTAGTCATGTTACTAGTATAAAACTTCTTGCCGGCAATGGAGAAATGATAAACTGTTCGCCAGCAGAGAATAGTAAGCTGTTTTATGCTACTTGCGGAGGCATGGGGCTTACGGGTTTTATCGCCGAGGTAAGATTTAGTTTAATGAAAATTGAAACTGCTTATATGCAGGCAGAAAATACTAAATGCAATAACCTGAAAGATTTATTCGCCGCTTTTAATACAGTTGCTGCTTATAAAGTTGCCTGGCTCGATTGTTTTACCGGACGCGGTATTTTTACCGGGGCCAATCATATTCTTTGCAAAGATTTACAACCGGCCTTACAAAAACATCCGTTAATAAACCGAGCAAAGTTTACCTACAAGGTTCCTTTTACTGTGCCCGGTTGGGTAATAAATAATGGATTGATCAAATTTTTTAATAAGCGAAGATGGGATAACGCAAATGCGGTAGTAAAACACACTGTTTCATTAGATGATTTCTTTTGCCCTCTGGATGCAGTATTGCACTGGAACCGGTTGTATGGTCCAAATGGTTTTGTGCAGTATCAGTATGTGTTACCTTCAGCAGTGGCCCTCGACGGTACTAATGAAATATTGCACACGATTAATGCTACCCGGCACAAATGTTTGCTTGCTGTTATAAAACAGTTTGGCGAATGCGTAGGCAAAAGCCCATTGAGTTTTCCTATGGAAGGGTTTACTATAGCACTCGATTTTAAGATACGCCCTGGTTTGTTTGCTTTGCTGGATGAACTGGATAAGTTAGTAGTAAAATTTGGCGGAAGGTTATACCTTGCAAAAGATGCCCGTATGGGTAAGCCAACTATGCTGGCCGGCTATCCAGACTTACCAGATTTTAAGAAAATAGTAACTGCAGTAAACCCAAGCGCACGGTTCACATCGGCGCAGTGCGAACGAATAGGATATCTTAAATGAAAACAGCATTAATACTTGGCGCTAAATCGGGCATAGCAAAGTCCCTTGCAATGGAACTTGCCATGCGCAAAATTGATATGGTGTGGGCAGCGCGTAACGCACTGGAGCTACGAGGGTTTAGTACGGAGGTTGAAGATAAGTTTGATATTAAAGTAGAGCTAAGAGAGTTTGATGCTTTAAAATTAGAATCTCATAAGCCGTTTGTTGAAAGTCTGGCTAAAGAAATAGATGCTGTGTTTTGCGTGTTTGGCTACCTGGGCAATCAGCAAAAGGCCGAAGTGGATGAAGTGGAAAGAAATAAAATTATTGACACCAACTATACCGGTGCTGTTTCTGTGCTTGCCTTGCTGGCCGCAAGGTTTGAACAGAATAAGCATGGTTTTATTATAGGCATATCATCGGTGGCAGGTGAGCGGGTGCGGGCTTCTAACTATTTTTATGGCAGCAGTAAAGCTTCTTTCACTGCGTATCTTAAAAATCTTTCCAAGCGGCTACAGTCAAGTAACGTAAAAGTAATAACCGTTAAACCAGGCTATGTAAATACACCCATGGTTACCCATTTAAATCTTCCATCCATGCTTGTTATTTCGCCGGAGCGTGCTGCAAAAGATATTCTGGTTGCGATGGATAGGGGTCAAAGCGAAGTATATGTGCCGGGCATTTGGCGATATGTAGCTGCCGCCGTTAATTTAATACCTGAATCCCTTTTTAAACGAATGAAATTTTGATGTTTAAAGACAGGCTATCAATCATAGTGTGCTGGTTATTTTTAGCGCTTACGCTAGCTATTACTATTGCAGGTGGCAAGTGGAAAAAGCATACGGTGTTAAAGAGTGATGCTGCCGGGTATTATGTTTATCTCCCTGCAGCATTTATTTATAACGATCTATTGGGTTGTAAGTTTTACCCTTATGTAGATTCTGTTTATAACCCCGGTGATGGTGTAGTGTATTATGCTGTTCAGCAGTCACCCGAGACACGGAATATGTACTTTAAGTATAATTATGGAGTAGCGGCATTCGAAATGCCGTTCTTTCTTCTTACCCATGTTTTTGTAAAGTTTACCGGGTGTTATCCTGCTGACGGCTATTCTGCACCATATCAGTTGGCTGTAGCTTTAAATGCAGTGTTGTTTGCTTTTTTAGGCCTGCTGGTGCTGCGTAAGTTTTTATTGTTTTGGTTTGACGAGGTATCTGTAGCTCTCACGCTTGTAGTAATAGCATTTGGTACAAATTACCTTGCGCAGGTTATCACTCAGCCGGGGCTTAGCCATGTGTACATGTTTTTTCTTTATGCTGTGGTGCTTTATTCTACTCAACAACTGTACGCTACCGGTAGGCCGGGTTATCTTTTAATGTTAGCTGCAGCACTGGCAATGGTTTTGGTTACGCGGTCATCCGGCATATTTATTATCATCTTCCCATTGCTATGGAAAGCTGGTGGCAATGGGGTTTTATATCTGGCAAATTTTCTTTGGATACGCTATAAGCCACTAGTTGCTACTGCAGTAAGTATTGGTATAGCTATTTGTATGGTGCAGTTATTATATTGGAAACTAACAACCGGCCACTGGTATTTTTATACTTATCGGCGGGAGTATTTTGATTTTACCAATCCGGAAATTATTAAGGGACTGTTTAGTTACCGCAAAGGCTGGTTTGTATATACTCCGCTTGCTCTATTGGGTTTTGCGGGGTTGTTTTTTATAAAGCGGCGCAGCGAACTTCAAATATATCTATTGCCTTTCGCGCTATATTTTATGGTTACCTTTTATGTAGTATTTAGTTGGTGGCAATGGTATTACGGTGGTAGCTTTGGTAGCCGGGTAATGGTAGAGTCGCTGGCGGTGTTAGCATTGCCCATAGCCGCCTTTTCCGAATTTGTAGTAAAAGCATCTGGCCTGTTGCGATTTGCGTCACGGCTTACTATCTCTTTCTTTGTGTTGCTAAATGTTTTTCAAACGGGCCAATACGCTAAAGGTATTATACATTGGCAAAAAATGAATAAGGAATACTACTGGCGCGTGTTCGGCAAAATGGAGGTAACAGATGCCGATAAAGAATTATTGAAAACAACCGAAGAGCTAAACACAAACAATAGTCCCCGTAAATAAATCACTTAATGTTTTAAACGGTAAACTAAAAGACTGCCATGTGTTGCAATTTTTTCTCCAAAGTATGGCTTAACTATATCCTGTTGTATAAAATTGCTGTCCGTTAGTACGGCGTAATCGCAAGGTTTCAGCCCATCTGTTTTATAATAATCCCATACTCCTTCCATGCAGTTCCAGCCTCGCTGGTTCATTAGGTACAACGATATGTTGTAGCTTTGGTCATACGCAGTAAATACCTTATCGGTGTTTTTTATGCCGGCTTGCCTTAGGATGGGTTCTAATGTGTTCCAGTCTTCATTTATAAAATCAGAATGGGATGCGATGTTGTGTAGTGTAAAGTTATGTATCACCAGCGACACAATGCCTGTAGCCATCAGCCCCCGGATGGCGTTAGCTGAAAATTGAAAATTATCCCGCTCCACAATAACACAGACACTGATAAGGAAAGTAAAAACCAAAAACTGAAAAGGTACATGGTAGTATCCGTGGTGTGGAGCATTGCGCATCATTAATACAAAGAATATAAACCAGAGGCCAAATCCGGTTAGGTTGAAAACCTGTAAAAAGTTGTCTGCTTTGAACTTGCGCGTGTAAATCAAAGCAACCAGCGCTAAGCCTACTAATGTTGTAAGTGGGTAGAATTTGGGCAGATTGCGCACTAGCGAAATAACTGCCTGTAAAACACTGTTGAAGTTTTGGGGCAGCACTACACCCAGTTTAAAGACGTTGCTATTGTGCATCTGCTGGCTGTTTTTGGCAAATACTATCCAACCGATACATGCAAGCAGGGGCAATGCTACTACCGCTGCTTTTTTAAACGTGACCTTTAATTCTCCTTTGGCGCTGGCTGTAATCAGCAGTGCCACATAAACTGCAGCCACTAAAAATAATACCGACGATTTAAGCAAAACGCCCACGGTGGATAAAAGCGAGAAGAGGAGTATATTTTTAAAGGAGGGAGTTTCGGTTTTTGTAAGAAAATAAAAGCCTGCTATAAAGAATGTAAGGGCTGCATTATCAGGTAAAAAGCCGGTAGAGTAGTAGATGAGATTTGGAGAGCAAACCCATGTTACAGAGGTTGCAATTTGTAATGCCCGGGCCTTAATAAACCGTTTTGCAATATAAAAACTGAGTATAAATCCGGGTATCGATAATAGTAGAGTAAATAACCTGAAAATATATTCATGAAAGCCTAAAAGGCTATATAGTTTGGATACTGTAAATGGTATAATCGGGCACTCACCGGTGGCGATGCCCGAAGGATTGTAAACGATGTTATGGGTATGTGGGTCAGTAAATGGGTAGTTAAACTGGTAATAATTCAAGGCTACCGAGGCCCTGTCGCACTGCGCCCAGGCATGGTCACCATGTGGCCGCGATGTAAAGTAGGAGGGTTGTAGTAGCGTCACGTAAACAGCTGCCAGCAACGCCAGGTAAATAAGCCAATCTACGTACTTACCTTTGCTTTTCATGCTTCGTTATTTGATTGCCCTTTACCAAATAAGCGTCATGCGCCAAATCCATATAATAGTAATCAGACCGGTGGTTGCCAAAAGCCACTACATGCCTAATTTTGCTTAGGTCGTAGCCAGCATTCAGGCGGTTAGCCTTTTCGGGTCCGTAGCAGTTTTCGCCTTTCAGTTTGCCGGTAAATTTTCCGTTTAGCACTTCTAGTTCTGAGCAAAACATCTCGATGTTTTCTTTTTTGCACCAGGCTTCCAGCCAAATAGAGCACGATGCAGATAGAAGTAAAATCTCATAGCCTTCACTTCTTAATCTGTTCAGTTCTGTCCATACCGGTTCAATCAGCATTTTCGGAATCTCATCATCGGCAAAGCGCTGGCCATATACAGTTACTTGTTCAGGCGTGTGTCCTCCAAATATTTTTGAAAAGATGCGCTCCTTTATACTTTTCCATGGTGTTATACCATTCATAGCAAGGGCAATGGATGGCAGGTTTAAAAGGAAGGCCATATAAGCCTTTGTGCTTCCGGCATAAAAGCGCAGGAAGTATAGTGTGGTGTCCCGCCACGTCAGCGTTTCATCAAAATCAAAAATGGCTAATTTTTCCGGTGCTCTTTTTTGCATTGGTTATAGGTAAATAAAGTATGCCATCAAAACAATCCAACATAGCAACGAAATCTGAATTGGCCGGTTTTGTAATAGTACCTGTTGCGGCATAATACTCTGTTGTCCGGCCTGCACAAGTTTAATGTAATTGTATATGCCAACTATAACGGGTAGGCAGGTTACAAAAACAAAAGGAGAGCCTAACCGTTGCATGGTTTCAGCATTAAGCGTATAGGCCATGTAGCAGGCTCCGGCTATTAATACAATACCTATTATGCCGGGCCGGGCAAAAGATTCGGCATAAAATTTTAAAGCCGGGCGCACATTAGCGCTATCTACTCCATGCTGACTTAGCAATCGTATTTCCTCCAGCCTCTTGGCCAGACCAAACCCCAGGGCAAACAAAACAATAGTTACATATAGCCATGCCGAGATTGGAACTGAGGTAGCTATTCCTCCGGCCTGCAGGCGCAATAAAAAACCAAAAGCAATGATCAATAAATCGAGAAACGGAACATGCTTTCCAAAAGCAGAATAGAAGAGATTGATGATGAGGTAAACAGCAAACAACCAGAAAATTTGCATGGCCAGCAGGTAAGCTGGTATCATAGCTAACAAAAGAAGGAGCGTTGCACTTGCCAGGGCGGGCCACCAGCTAATTATACCCGATGTAAGCGGTTTGTGCCTTTTGGTAGGGTGGCGTGCATCCCAGCGCTGGTCAAAAAGGTCATTAATTATGTAAACTCCGCTACATAAAAAAGAGAACAGTATAAACAGAATACCCGATCGCGAAAAGTTATCGGCAGCTAGTATTTTCCCGGCGAAAAATGCCGGGAAAAACACTAGTATATTTTTAATGTAGTCAGTTACCCGTAAAAGCGATATCCAATGGCGCATTGTAGTGTGGTAGAAGGCAATATGGCAAACCTTTTTCAGATTTTTACCTTCACCCACTGCGCCTTTTACATTACTTTACGTAAAAATTGATTCAACTCAAACCTTGTATCAGCAAATCCCTTGGCATATTGGGTAATTCGCAGGTGTAAATCATTTGTTTCTGTTACGTATTTCTCGTTTATATGAGTTGGTTTAAGGGCTGCCATTTCCAGTGCTACATTATTATTGGCGTTCACATCATGTTTTAGGATGTCGGCCTGTTCTTTAAGCATGATAAACTTATTTTGAAAATGTTCAATCATAGCCATCGTTTCCTGTCCGGTATTCTTTGCGGCTACCTCACCAAGCCGGTTCTGTAGTAGCAGTAGTTCGTCAAAATAAAATTGTAATTCTTTAATCCAATCGTTGCTTTGGTGGTGAACGGCATTTACAGATGTTTTCATTTTTTTTGTTTAAGTTTTATGTTTAGTAAATAATTGATTAGTGAAGGCTGTTATGCGTAACAGTTGTTGCAAATGTATGGCTGATGCACTCTGCCTTTCGTGATGCACCTCAATCTTTTATATGATTTAAGTCAGCTGCTGTATTGGATGTTGAATGCCGTTTTGTATAAATTGCATCCATATGCAAATTACATTTCATGGTGCTGCCCGTATGGTTACCGGCAGTAAACATTTACTAACATTAGATAGCGGTACAAAAATTTTGCTTGATTGCGGTCTTTTTCAAGGTAACCCCCGAGAAGCAGACTTGCTTAACCGCGATTGGGGGTTTGTGCCAGCAGAAGTTGATATGGTGATACTATCGCACGCCCACATTGATCATTGTGGGCTGCTGCCCCGGCTGGTAGCAGAAGGGTTTAAAGGGAAGATTTATTGTACGCCGGTTACTTTTGATATGGTGAAAATACTGTTGCTTGATTCGGCACATATTCACGAGTCAGACGTTCGGTATCATAATAAAAAACGAGCCCGCCGTAGTGAATCACCGGTAGAGGCATTATATACAATAAAGGACGCAGAAAGGTGTTTTAATTACTTTGAGATGGTTGATTATAATGTAATCAAGAAGATTAGTAATGAAGTGAAATTTCATTTTACCGATGTTGGTCATATTATAGGTAGTGCGGCTATTCACCTTGTAGTGAATGAAAAAGGAAAGGAATGTAAGCTATCTTTCAGCGGAGATGTGGGGAGGTACAATGATGAATTACTTTGTAAGCCCGAAACCTTTCCCCAGGCTGATTTTATTATTCTTGAATCTACGTATGGCGATGCGTTGCATCAGGATGCCTCTACTACACATAATAAATTGCTTACTGTTATTGCAGAAACGTGCTTAAAAAAGCGTGGTAGGTTAATAATTCCTTCTTTTAGCGTGGGACGAACGCAGGAAATTGTATACGCCCTTAACAGGTTAGAAATTAGCAAAAAGTTGCCGAATATCCGCTTTTTTGTTGATTCTCCATTATCTGTAGAGGCCACCGGTGTAATGAAGAAGCATATGGATGTGTTAAATGAAAGCTTTCAGCAGTATCGCAAAATTGATAGCCAACCTTTCGATTTTAAGAATTTGCATTACATAACGGATGTAGAAGAGTCGAAAGCACTTAATGAACGCAATGAGCCCTGTGTGATAATTTCAGCTTCGGGAATGGCGGATGCCGGCAGAGTGAAACACCATATTAAAAATAATATAGGCGATAAACGCAACACCATTCTTATAGTAGGCTATTGTGAGCCTAACTCCCTGGGAGGCAAATTAAGCCGCGGTTACAAAACTGTTACAATTTTTGGAGAAGAGTTTAATGTAAATGCTAACATTGAAAGGATGCAAAGCCTTAGCGCGCATGGAGATTACGATGACCTTTGCCGGTTTATGGAATGTCAGGACGCCAGTTTGGTAAAGAAGTTATTTTTGGTACATGGTGAATATGAAACTCAGCAAACCTTTGCGGATAAATTAAAAAGGAAAGGGTTTAGGGATATTCAAATACCTGCGCTACATCAAAGTTATGACCTGAGTTAACAACTCTTTAAGCCCATGATAATTAATAAATAAGACCGGGTAAAATTACCTGTATAGCAGCACGTTAATAATTGGTTAAATTTGCTTTTTTCGTACCAACAAAATAACACAATGCGATATCTGGTAACTTTATCTCTACTTGTTTTTACAATTTCAATTGCCTCGGCCATAGGTGGAAGTGGATGTGGCGCTGTTCTGCCTCCTAACCATCACCTAAATACAACAGAGGCTGAGCGTAGCGGTGTTTTTACGCCCGATGTATCAAGAGGTGGCGTTAGAAATGTACCGGTAGTATACCACTGTATATCCAGAACCAACGGTTCGCAGGGTGTATCATTGCAAACCATTTTTGAAACGCACTGTGAGCTCAACATTGACTACACACACGCCCAAATTAATTTCTATATCTATGCTATAGATACCATTAAAGATGATGCACTTTGGGCTATGAGCGATGGGATGGGCGGAACCGATTTTGGATTGGGTTATAGCGCTTTCTCTATCTATAACGAAGATAACGTAGTGAATGTATACGTAAGCGGTGGCTTGCCTGGCCTCTGCGGTTTTGCAACCTACCCGGGTAGCGCACCTAATGGTGGGGGCATGTTTTTAAATGCGGCCTGCTGCGGCGCAGGGGGCAAAACTATTGCACATGAAATGGGCCACTTTTTTAATCTTCCCCACACATTTGAACAAACCAACCCAAGGGAGTATGTTGACGGATCTAATTGCTCCAACAAGGGAGATCGGTTTTGTGATACCCCTGCCGATTTTCTGGATGAGCGCACCCCATGCCCTTACAATGGCCCGCAAACTGATGCCCGGGGAGATTTGTATCGTACAGTGATAGATGAAACCTTAATCATGAGTTACTTCAATGATGTTTGTGTAAATCGTTTTAGTAATCAACAGGAAGCGGAAATGAACAGCACTTTATCTGTAGACCGCGATGAACTGTTGGTACTACCTGCTCCTGACTTAACTCCGCTCGATTCTGTTGAGTTTGTAACACCTATAAACGGCGACAGCACCGCTATAGCTTCTGGTATAGTGTTTAAATGGCACCCTGTTGCCCGTGCACAGTACTATTATTTTCGTTTACAACCGGCTACATCATCCCTTATATTGGTAGATACTATTATTACTGATACTACCTTTATAGCGGGTGGCCTTCAGGCCAACAAAAGTTATCGCTTTTATGTAAGGCCAATTTCTTTTGGCAATGTATGTCAAAGCGCGGCCCCTTTTAAATATTTCCAAACATCGGTTATTAAAGCAACGTTTACAGCTGTGGCCCCAAGTTGCCCTGGCCAGGGCGATGGGGCGATTACTGTAACGCCTAGTAATGGCATGTTCCCATATACCGTTAACTGGAGTAACTCACAAACCGGCAATACGGTAACTGGTTTGGCACCGGGCACCTATACTGTAACTATTACTGATAACAACGGAAAAGTGGCTATTGCTACCGTGCAAATTAACGATCCTACGCCTTTGGTTGGGGGCATAAATAAAGTAGGTATTAACCTAAATGCCTTTGCTACGGGAGGAACAGCACCCTATACTTACAGCTGGAGCAATGGTGTTAACAGCCAGTTTAACAACAACGTTACATTTGGCTCATATACGGTAACTATTACCGATGCACGCGGGTGCACAGCTACGCAAACGTTTACTTACTCTTCTGTTAATGAAGATATTGAAAACCAGGCAGCAATTAAGATATACCCCAATCCGGCATCTAAGGCATCTAATTTAAGTTTACAAATTACTTTGCACGACCGGGCCGAAGCTACTGTTGAGTTAATTAATATTACCGGGCAGGTAATGCAATTGATTAGAAAAGAGTTTGACGCCGGGCCTAACCATTTACTGTTAGATATCGCCCATATTCCTGCCGGGGTTTATTGGGTTAGGTTTACAGCAAATAGCCTAAGCACTACACAGAGGGTAACTATACTGAGATAACATAAAACGAGCCTGGTAATACCAGGCTTTTTTTATGTGTTATTTCTGATACTTTTGCGGCTTCTATGAAATTAATATACGCCTTTATTAGCGCACTGGTTATTACGTCCTTTGCCGGTTGTAAGCAGGATTTTGATATTACTGCAGATTACCAGGAAATACCTGTTGTATATGGATTGCTTAACCAGCAGGATGCGGTTCACTATATCCGCATTCAGAAAGGTTACCTGATTGACGGTGATGCGCGCCTGGCTACCGGAATAACCGATTCTATTTACTATCCCGACGTGCTTACTGTATCGCTCGTTGGCTATAATGCACAAGGGGCTAAGGTTGATTCTTTTACGTTCGAAAGGGTGGATGGTAATGACCCCAGTATTGGGTTGGTAAAAGATAGTGGCCTGTTTGCAAACTCACCTGCCTGGCTTTACCGCAGCAGCAGGCCATTGCTGGATACCAGAACATATCGCCTGGTGGTTACTAACACCAGCAACGGGTATACATTCAAATCCAAAACTATCGATAATAGCGATATAAAACTGATAAAAGATTTTGCGGTTAACTTTCCTAATTATGGCTCCAGATTGAATTTGGTGAATAATAATGCGCAAAACATAAATTGGAATGATGCAGAAAATGCCGCTATTTATGATGTGACAATCCGTTTTTTTTACACAGAATACAGGGCATCGGATAATAGCTTTTATAAAAATGATTCAATAGATGTTCCTTATTTTAGATCATTTGCCCCCGACCTAACATCAAGTGCCAACAACAGAATTGAGTTTACCTCAGATGCTTTTCTTACTTACCTGGCAGCTCACATTACCTCCGATATTGAAGTGGTGAGAGAGTTTAACGTTAATAAGGGTATGCAGTTTAGGTTTGCCTGTGGTGGTAATGAACTCTATAAATATATAGATTCTCGTCAGGCCCAGGGTGGCCTATCTGCCAATGAGGCTCTTTCGCCATATACCAACATAGATGGTGGAGTAGGGTTAATATCCAGCCGTTACTTTAAGCAGGTTGACAGTGTGCTGTTATCTCCTTTAGGTTTGGATACGCTGGCTTGCAGTTCTATCACAAGAGGGCTGCGTTTTAAAAAGAGCAACGGCGTAATTTGTCAGTAAGTAACTGTCAGATTATATATTGAGCATATCAATCACCGTTTTTGCAGTATCAAGCGGGGTTCCCTCCAATGCCTTGATGTGGTTATCTTCGCTTGTAAGTATTCTACGTTTAATATTACTTACAGGTTGTGCTACCTTAAAGGTGCCATCAATAAAATCATCCACGCTAATGTATACTTCTTTATAGGCTGTTGCTTCCCATGTACCGATATCGTAGCGCGTAAAACTATCGTAGGTTATGTAATAGGCTATAACTACGTTATCTTTTTCGAAAGCCAGTTTATACGCACAGCAATCATCGCTATTGCCATAATGCGGCAATGTGTTCAGGTAATTTGAAGTGGAAGTATCTATAGTAACCTTATTAACCTGCCACAAGCCATTAATCAACTGATCTTCGGTTATTTTTTTACATGAACTAACCCCTGCTATAAGTACAATTGCAAAAGATACAAGTAGGGGAATTTTATAAAACTTCATAGCTGATATTTTTTCGAAGATAATAACTACTGCAATGCTATTGGGCTGAAGTAGCGTGTACCGTGGCACTTTCACATTCTTTTACATATTGCTGCACCAATTCCGTCGCTATCTCACGCACCGGGCGTATGGAATGCACATATTCAATAGAAGGGCCTGCACACCACATGGTCTGATAGGTAGCGCTAAAAGCTGCCTTTTCAAGGGCTTTCATGCCTTTGTAGTAGGTTATCATTTTAGTCCACTTCTTTATTTTCTTGTTGCTGTTTAAAAACTTCTCTAACCAGTTCTGCTCAGTTCCTATCTTTTTTACGTAATCGGTATTTATAACCGTGCAATTAGTGCCCGATAGTTTGGTAGTAAGCACAATGTCCTTCGCTCCATACGTAACACAAGCCATTTTATAATCCTGTGTAACCGGTGCTTCGTCGCTGGCAATAAACGGGCTGCCTACCGATACGCCACATGCACCAAAATCCATCATTTTTTTCATCTGTGCTCCATTGCCCACACCTCCGGCGCTTATTACCGGTATCTTACAGTTTTTAACCAGTGTAGTAATTAATTCTTTTGGCGAAGTTGGGCCGGCATGTCCACCGGCTTCATTATTTACAGCTATCACGGCATCGGCGCCCATGGCTTCTACTTTTTTAGCATAAGCCAGGTCAATTACATCGGCAAATACTTTCATGCCTAATGGCTTACATGCTTTAATTACTGCTTCCGGCGAACCAAGGGATGTGATAATAAAAGGAACCCGGTATTCCAGGCATGTTTTTAACTGCTCATCCAGGCGTATATTGCTCTTGTTGGTTATAAGGTTTACTCCATATGCGCGGGTAGTACCAGCCTTAATTTCATCAAGTGCTTTTCTGAAATCTGCATCGGTGCGATAGTTAAGCGCAGGTACCGAGCCCGCAATACCTGCATTACATGCTTCAATTATCATTTTGGCATTGCTTACCAAAAACATAGGAGCCATAATTACCGGGTAGTCAATATCCAGCATTCGCGTAAGTGCAGTATCTACTTTTGCCATTCTTGTATTTTGGCCACAAGAAACGAAAAAAATCCCGCATCTAATTACTGCAAACGGTCAGCAGGAGCTATTTGATAAGCTCTTCCAGATGCTCGAAATGTGCAAAGCGGCTTATAATGTTTGCCTGGTTATCTATAATTACATAAGTAGGTGTGTAGCTTATCTTATACTCGTCCAATGGGTCGTTGTTAGGTAGGGTAGGGTGGTAGGTGTTAATCCAGCTTATATTGTGTTTTGCTGAAAATTGTTTCCAGTCTTCTTTACTGCAATCAATAGCTACCGAATAAATCTGCAAACCAGCAGGGTGGTATTTGTCCCATATTCCTTTTAAGGCAGGTATCTCTTCTGCGCAGTGCTCGCAGTTAGGGCTCCATATAGCCAGTATAGTTTTGTTGTTGGCAAGGGCTGTGGCGGTTAGTGAAACTGTATTGCCTTCAAAATCTGCATCTGATATCTCGGGAACTTTTTTGCCTGGCATTACTTTGGCCAATGCCGCCAATTGCTTTTTTATGTATTCGTTTGTAACCAGCCCAGGATGAGCATTTGCCCAATCGGCGTATATGCCTAACTCTTTTTCGCGTTGCTTGTAAAAGTAGAGTTGAAACAACAGCATATGCATGCGCGAGCGCGCTTCGGCCGAAGTTATTGTTTCGAAAATGGTATCGTAAAATGCGAATCCGGTTGCTACAGATGTATCTAAAAAGCAAATGCTGTAAATAGAGAGCAAATCGGCAGCGTGCGTAGTATTGTAAAACGAGGGTTCGTTCAGCGTTTTAACCTTTAGCATACGGCTTTTGAAATAGGCGGGGCTAACCTCGGTTGTTATCGAATCGAAAAGGAGGGAAGCGGCCAATACATCAGCAGTGTATGTACCCCTGTAAGCGCTTGCTATATGGCGCATATTTGCCAAATGCATATTGGTATTGTTGGCCATGTAGCTATTGCTGGCCGGATTTTTCAAGTAGCCAAATAATTGTTGCAAAAAGGGCTCCGTCATTTTAGTAAACATGTTGTAAGCATTGTTTTCTACTGAACCATCAACATTTACCTTTTGCACTTCAGTACCCTGCATCGTAATTTCAATGCGATATGTTCTTTCGGCTGGGCCGGCAATAAAGTTGTACGTGGCATTAGGCAGGGAAAGTGTAAGCAGTGTTGGTTCGGTAAGCAACATTTTATGCCTAAAACTACGGTAAATGTTTACCTGTAAATCTGCTGTGGCAGGTTTAGGTAGTTTGTATTGTGTAAGCCGGATTTGGCCTGGTAGAGAAGTTACATTACCTGTAAACTGAGCAATTATTTCAATACTATCTGTATTCTGTGCTGCACACCACTTGCCGGGCAACCATAGCATTAGTAAGAAGCAAAGGAATTTCATTTGGTTAAATGTAATGATATACGCAACGGCTACAACTATTTAAGTAAGCGGTCAATAGTTTTCCCTATATCGGTACTATATAATTCTTCATCTTTAATTTTAAACGCAACAAATCCTGCCCTTAATAAGGCAGGATTTGTTTAAATATATGCGATATATTGCTGGAGTATCTTTTGGTATATTGCAAATTAGTAACGCACAGCAGTAATTATATTCTCTCTCGATTCCCAGTTGTCGTCTCCTCCTTCGTATATCATTAACCTGAAACGTATCTGGCCGCTGCATGGGCAGGTCCATACATCCATATAGGGCACCGGCTTAAAGTTATCATGATCTGAGCCGGTTTCATTGGCATGAAAATAATCGGTCTGATTAGCGTTATAATTTCCACAACCATTTTGCCCTGTTATTTCTACGTTGGTGTAAAAATACTCATTGTTGCTTCCACCTGTGCAGCGTGCGAAATACATACCATCCAGTTTAATGTTGTCGCCGGCTTTTACATCCATCCACGCAGTATATGTAGTTACATAGTTCCATGCATTAGCGCCTGCCACACCATAATATTCGTTCTTGGCAAATACTAGGTTTTTAGAGGTTACAGAACGCGCCCAGCTTGTATAAGTTCCATTGTTGGCTCCAGAACCGCCCTGGTAAGTGCGCGAGTAGAGGTCCGAATCGTAATAAGAAGCTGCCAATTGAAAGCCATGGTCGTTACCAGCATTACTATGGCGTACATTTATCATGTTATACCACGACCCGCCAGGGGCATTGCTTGCATTGATTCCCTGGTAAAAACCACTTGGTTTAGATAAGTTAAAGTTATTGATTTCTTCAATAAGGTTGCTGCCATCCAACCAGGGGGCTGGCTTGCTGGTTACCTGCGCCCATGTATGTGTGTGCGATATAGGAGCAAAATAATTGTGTAGCCAACCATAAGTATTGGTCCATATATTACCGCTGTTATCCAGTATCATTCTGCGGTTGCCCGAATTATCGCCACCATATAACCATACAAACGGATAGCCACCGTTATCAGAATACTGTGTGGTTCCGTCAGTTCTAAATACCATTTGGCGGCTATTGCCGTATAGTTTTACGTGGTTGTCGTCGGCATTGCCCCCCCTATACCAGGCGTTGTTATAAATATCGGCTGTAGAATACATTGTTCTTGCTATAAAGTTTTCGTAGCCGGAACCGGGGTTATCTCTTATTGCAATTCTGCCACTGCTTTCTATAGCTATATTTGACGCTACTACACCACCCCAGTGAAAACCAAGGTGAGGTGGAGTTGCGCTGCCATTATTGGTCAAATTAGATTCCCTTAGCTCAAGTGTGGCAGCTGTATAACTGGTCGAAGTGCTACTGGATGCGATTTGCCAATCGCCAATACCGTTGTTTGGTATCCATGCACCATAATTCCCAAGGTCATTTGTAAAAGCTGATAACGCAGTAGGGCGGCCTGTTACACCGGTCCATGCTACGTTATCGGCCACGCGCGATGCATCTACCCGCACACCATATGTATTAGTTCCATTCCATCCCATTAATGTGGGATAGGTGGCCGACCATGCTACCTGCGCGGTAGTATTGTTAACTGCTCCACCATCGGGCGAGGTGCCTGCGGAGGCATCAAAAATAGTATGATTGTTTCCATAATTTTTCCAGGCCAGTTGCTCGGCTACAAAGCCGCGGTGGCTGTTTGGGCTGCTCCAGGTAGTACGTGTTGGTATTGCTGTTACGCCCGAATAAGCCACGTTGGTAGCAGTAGCAGCGTTTCCGGTGGTGTTTTGATTAAGTACGGGCACATCGGCAGCAGCTATAGCCCCCGAACTTAAATTGCCCGATGCATCGCTTTTTACATAGCCTGCCCCCAACACAGGAAAGCGGATAGCCTGCGCACCCCAGCCTATATTTTCTCCCAGGGTCCACTTTAAATTCTGATAAGAAATCTGGCCCAGGTTATTGCTTTCGTCCAGTGCGGTAATTGTGCTTTTATCGCTCGATTGCAGAAAAATATGGCTTCCGTTAGTTTGTCCGTAACCATCCCGCGTAGTGGTGTTATCTCCAATTACAAGGTCAGCGGCCGTATAGCTTGCCGAGGCATCATTGCCTAATTGATTGAAATAAGATTTACCGCCCCGTACATGTAGTTTAGCCAGCGGGCTGCCGGTACCTATACCCACATTGCCGGTGCCTGTAAATCTTAAATCGTTGCCACCTAAGGCTATAGTGGTAGGTGTGCTTAGCGTACCGCCTAACTTAATATCGGGAGTAACGCCACCTGTGCTGTTTAGTCCATTGCTGGCACTTACTGCAGTTACAGTGCCGCCGCTGTTGGTACTGTTTATGGTAAATGTGTTACCCGAACGGCTGACAGTAGTGGCTCCGGTGCCCTGAAGCGTTATGGTTCCGCCACCTACTCCTCCGGCCTGTGTTAGGTTTATATCGTTGGTGCCCGCACCGGCAAGGGTTTGAGCCTCGTTAGTGGTACTTAAATCACCTGTATTGGTAAGGGTAATGGTTCCTCCCAGCGCTACCGTTCCACCGCCGCTCATGCCAGTGCCAGGGCTTACTGTAACAGCATTATTGGTTAACTGATTGTTGTTCACCTTCTGCCAGGCTGGGTTGCCACTTACATCTGTACCCCATACCTGGTGCCCGTTGCCCCCTGTAGGGCCTGGTACTAACCCTTTCTGATTCAATTCATTATTCTTAATATCTAAAGTTAAGGTTGAGGTGCCCACCAGCCTTCCGGTATTGTTGGTTAAGGTAACTGCACTGTTGCTGCTGGTAATATCGCCGGTGGCAATACTGCCCGTTGTTACCGCATAGTTTTGCGAGCCGGTTACATACCACTTGCTTTCTGTTTTATTGTATTGCAGGGTCACACTGCTGTTGCCCGCCACGCTTACCATATCGCTGTTGGTAAGTGTTTTTAGAGAGTTTGCGGCTACCGAAGATCCGTTGTTTTTAATAGTCATTACATTGCTGGTAGTGTTTACTAAAGTAACCATCTGTCCATCGGCCCCTGTTAATGGTACAATACCATATATAGAGAAAGCCGCTGTAGGACCTGCAATGCGATAAAACCCGGCTTTTACCCCTGCCGAGATATCAGGCAGTATAATGTTGTCGTTAGCACCGCCGCTGGCACCACCATTTACAAGGGTAATAACCGGACCTTCGCGTAACGAAAGCCCCCCGTTAATATCCAGTTTAGATTTTGGATCGTTGGTGCCTATACCTACATTTTGAGCAAAAAGGATTGAGCAACAGAGTGCTATGCCTGTAAAAGAGAGTAGTAGTTTTTTCATTTCACAGAGGTTTATTTACACAATAACTACAAAGTTTAAGCCATTAGGGTATAAATGGTTTAAAATACATATTGGTTATACAAGCTCGTTGTACTACAAGTTGCGTAAATCAGGAAGTTGATTACAAGGAATTGGTTGTTTTGGCCGGAAAATGGCTAAAAATTGAGGTTTAACCGCACACCCGGCGCGGCAGCAGCGTGGTAATAGCCTGTTTGTACAGTAGGTTGCCAGCTTAGGTGTATATCGTCTTTCATGTTCCACTCAAATAAATGAGCATCTACTGCAGCATCTACTATGTTTAGTAAGTAGAACACCCCTGTAAAAATAGCGGTTACATCCAGGCTCCGCTTAAAGTAGTCGCGGTACGATTTTAAGGTAAGTTGATCATCGACTCCTTTATACGATGCAAATGGGTCGGGCACGGTAGCCACCTGTGCCCGGTAGGCATTTCTATATCCTGTAAAATTACTGGCCGTATAATATAGCGCATACCCTAACCCTCCCAGGCCGGCATACACTATAGGTATTTTCCAGTATTTTTTGTTGTAGGCCTGGCCCAATCCGGGTAGTGCAGCAGAAAACAAAGCTGCATACAGCGGGCTGTGCCTCCGCCATTTTTTTGCAGCCAGCGATGAATCACCAGTTGGGTACTTAGATGCATTCCAGTAAAATCTCCGTTTGCTTCCGCTGCGCCTGGCCATCTCTGCCCGCGAAACTTTTGTGGTGGTATCTTCTACTACCGGTAACACCGGCGTAGTGTCCTGGCCAATGCTCGATTTAATCGCATTGGATTGCTGAATAAATGCCTTATCGATAGAGTCCTGTTGATACTGGGATAAACTATCTGCCGGCACTACAGGCGCATCCTGGCTATATACTAACGAGGGAATCGACATGCACATAGCCAGCAATACCCAACAAAAATATAACCTCCCTTTGTTCATCTATTTTTCAGTAATCGCTTCTACCAGCCTGCTCAGGTCATCGTCGTTATAAAACTTAACTACAATTTCGCCCTTACCATCGTTGGTTCGGTTTATATGTACTTTGGTGCTTAGGCTTGTAATAAGCTGGTCCTGCATTTTTTTGATGGTAAACGGTATGGCTGCCGATTTATTGGCGGCTACCGGTGTATTTTTCTTGGGTTTGCTTTCCAGTGTCCGTACCAGGTCTTCTACCTGCCGCACACTCAGTCCTTTGCTTACGGTATCTTTATAGGCGCTTAATAGCAGCAACGGGTTTTCTATCGATAGCAACGCTTTGGCATGACCCATAGTAATTTTTTCATCGCGCAGGCCGGCCTGAATATCCGGTGGCAGGCGCAGCAGGCGCATAAAATTAGTTACACTGCTGCGGTTTTTACCAAGGCGCACAGCCAGTTCTTCCTGTGTTAAGTCGCACTCATCCTGCAGTCGCTTGTAGTTAATGGCAATCTCCAGCGGGTTAAGGTCTTCGCGCTGTATGTTTTCTATCAGGGCTATTTCTATACTCTCCTGGTCGCTGGCTAAGCGTACAAATGCAGGTACATCGGTTTTGCCCGCCAGTTTGCTGGCGCGCAATCTTCTTTCGCCCGCTATCAACTGGTATTTGTTGTTCTCTATTTTACGTACTGTAATGGGCTGTATCACGCCGTGAACTTTAATCGAATCTGCAAGATCGTTCAGGCTCTGCTCTTCAAAAGTTGTTCGTGGCTGAAAAGGGTTAACCTCAATCTGCTCAAGCGGAATATTAATAATTACAGAGCCAGGTGCCGCCGTAACAACCGGAGTAGTGGTAGTATTGGCACTTGTCTGCTGCTGTCTTTCATTGGTACGCTCGGTGGTATCGTTAGAGTTAAGTAACGCACCTAATCCACGGCCCAACACACTTTTTTTCTTATCGCTCATATATCTTTTCTTTTCGTATTGCTTTAGTAATTGCACAATCAAATAGAGGAATCATGTTTAAATCATTCCTCTATTCGATTGTTTCGGTTCTTAGTTTTTCGATGCCGGGTCGTCCTCTACCAGGTTAAATTCCTTATCGTCATTAGGCATTTTGGTAGCGTTGTTGCGCTGTAGCATTTCGCGTACCAGGTTCATATAGTTAACGCTTCCTTTGCTTTCGGCATCATACATTATAGCCGGTTTGCCAAAACTTGGGGCCTCGCCCAGGCGGGTATTGCGGTGTATAATAGTATCGTAAACTATATTTTCAAAATGGCGTTTAATTTCATCTACCACCTGGTTGGCCAGGCGGAGGCGCGGGTCAAACATGGTCAGCACAATACCCTCTATCTCCAGTTTGGGGTTCAGGCGGCTCTGTACAATTTTAATAGTGTTAAGCAACTTGCCTAAACCTTCCAATGCAAAGTACTCGCATTGTACCGGTATTAGTACGGAGTCGGCACCGGTAAGTGCGTTCACGGTTATCAGGCCAAGCGATGGCGAACAGTCGATTATTATAAAGTCGTAATCTTTGCGCAGGTCGTCTAGTATCCCCTTAAAAATTTTCTCGCGGTTAGGCTGGTTTATCAGCTCTATTTCGGCACCTACCAGGTCCAGGTGCGAGGGCAGCAAATACAGGTTGGGTGTTTCTGTTTCCAATATAATATCGCGTGCTTTCACCTCATTTACCAGGCATTCATACAAACTGGTCTTAATGGTTTTTGGGTCAAAACCAACACCCGATGTCGCGTTGGCCTGCGGGTCGGCATCTATCAGCAGGGTTTTGTATTCCAATATGGCCATGCTGGCAGCTATATTAATAGCCGAGGTTGTTTTGCCCACGCCGCCTTTTTGGTTGGCAAGGGTAATTACCTTTGCATTGTGCTCTTTGTTATCTGTTTTCCTGGTCATACTCGTTTCAATAATGAGTGATAAATAAATGCCTTATATAGTTGTGCTTGCGCCTATTTCTAAAATCAACAGTTCTTTTCCTTTCGCCTTAAATTTTTCTACCGCCTGCGCCTTATCAATTTTTATATACCCAAAGGTATCGTAGTGCAGCGCTATTACTTTGTCACACTTTACAAAATCGCTGGCAACAATTGCATCGTCTATACCCATGGTAAAGTTATCGCCTATAGGCAGCAGGGCTACGTCCAGCTTTCCACTGGTCATAGGTATCAGCTGCATATCCATGGTAAGCGCTGTATCGCCGCTGTAATAAAAATTGCCTTCAGCACTTTCTACTACAAATCCTCCCGGGTTACCTCCGTAGCTTCCATCGGGCAGGCCGCTGCTATGCACCGCTGCTACAAACTTTGCAGTGGCAAAACCCAGGTCTTTCCTTCCTCCCTGGTTTAGGGGATGGTTATTTTTTACTCCGTGCTTTTCAAACCATTCTGTTACTTCAAAGTTAGATATCAGCATAGCGCCCGTGCGGTTGGCTATTTCCTGTGCATCAGCTACATGGTCCAGATGCCCGTGCGATAGCAAAATATAGTCCGCCGGTATAGCAGTTACATCTACATTTTTAGCCAGCCCGTTGTGGCGGATAAAAGGGTCAAACAGCAGGTTTTTGCCGGCAATTTCAACTCCAAAACAGGCATGTCCGTAATACGTTATTTTCATAGCTTGGTAACGATGTAAAAGTAGAACATACGTGGAACAATGGTCCAGCCGATTCTCCACTAATAAACAAGTGGTTTGTTTGAATGTATGTTTATAACCCCCTTTTTGTGTGAATGGAGTGTGGATACCATGTTAACAGGCTAACTAATATCCGTATCGCACAGGGTTTTTGTATCCACCAATATGCAAAATGGTGGCACTAAGTGCCGCAGAATCAGTGGCTGGTGCGGTGTTGGAGTTGCTTAATTTTAACGATTTAACATTGTAGGTCAGGTGAAAGTAGTGCCGCTCTTTACAGCCCGCATCCACCTGTTGAAAAAGCTTTACGGTAACCTGCGGCGGTAGCGATTTTGCAGTCGCGCCATTCCAAAAAAGTTTAAAATTTTCGGCATCACAACCCAATATCCGCTTTGTTAATACATGTAGTGTATCTCTTACCAGGTAAGCCGTATCTACAGGCACGGTTTCTTTTACTGCATTATACAGATCTTTATCACGCATTAGTTTCCTAAACGATTCATTGGTTACAGTATCCTGCACAGGTAGTGCCACCGCTGCAGTGCCGGGCTTGGTGCTTTTGCAACCGGCTATAGTAAGTAATGCCGCAATAGATAAAAGTAGAATATGTTTCACTAGATGTTATTAAGCCGCAAAATAAAAAGTTTCAAGCGCCGAGTTTAAAGAAGTTCCACTTTTTCAAAAAGTGGAACTTCTACTATTTACAATTCTTCCATTTCTCCTTTACCCAAATTGAGTTTACTGTAGTATCATACTTCAAAAACTCCTCGCTTATATAGTTAATTACGTTTGCCGTTTGTATCTCATCAACCTCGCTTGGGTACATCGGTTGGTCATAAGCTACTCCGTTTACCACTATAGGGTGGTTCAATCCAAACTTTATCCAGCAGGGTAAAGAATCAAACATTTGCACCGGCAGGTCGGCATTTAGCAGGGGAGGGGTGAGTGCCTTTATGCCTTCACCTTTATCGCCGTGGCATTGGGCGCAGCGGCTCTGGTAAGTGCTTTTTCCCGGGTGTCCGATAGTACCGTGTGTTAGCACATTCCAAACAAAAATTGCCACTATACCTACTATGGCAAAGGGAGCTATATAACGGATGGCTTTACTTGTGTTCACGGCTTGCAAATTATGGGGCGATATTACTTCAAATTGCCGATGTTAAAACAACAAGGCACTACGTTTTATACTTCGGGCCTTGTTGCTCTAAGAGTTTTTACACTTAGTTACATAACCATAAATGTGCGGGTTGCTGTGCCCGCCTTTCCATCGTGGTCTTCGGCAGTTACCGTTAGGGTGTAAGTGCCGGTAGCCATTGGGTGAAAATGGTAATGGAACGAATAGGTGCTTAACTCATGCACGGTCGGGTATTCTTCCAATACCTTCACATTGGCTGTGTTGGTTACTATCACACTCATTTCGTGCAGACTTTCATCATCAGTTACTACACCTTCTATGTGTATCGAGTCGCCAAGCGAAATCATTCTGTTATTAGTTGGTTCCTCAATGTCAATCACCGGTGCCATGTTTTCCTTTTTACTGCAACCGGATATTGTAAAGGCCAGGGCTGCTATTAATATAAATGCTGTGGTTAGGGTTTTAATTGTTGTTTTCATGTTACGTTGGCTTAAGATTTTGTTTTTGTTGAAAAAATATAGAATACACCTACTTCAATATTGAACCTGTTTTTGTTTTCGCCCGCCCAGTTTAACCGGTTCATCACAGCCGGCGATACCGATGAAGAGAACGCAAATTGTTTGTAATACACATCAAAGCCCACTTGGGTGGTTAGGTAATGACCACCGGTAAAGTCAAGTATGCGTCCTTCTTTTTTGTTGCTGGCCTGGTACTCGTAGTTAATACCGGCCACCGGCATTAGCTGCACATCTTTTACATCGAAAACATAAAAGAAGTTGGCCCCTGCCTGCACCTTATCGCCAAACCGGTAACTTTTGTTGTTTACAGTGTTTAGTTTATAAGCTGCGGTGGTGTTAAACCCAAAGCTATTGTAGCGATAGGTGTAAACGGCATTAAACAGGAAATCGATACTGCCGGTGCCCAGTTGCAGGTTGGTGCTAAACAGGTCATCGTCATTCATTATAAATTGGCCGCTGGGCAGTTTGGTGCCTATACCTAATCGTAATTGTTGCTTGTATTTTTTGCCATTGCACATGGCCGGGTTAAATACATTGTACTGTAGCAAAAAACTCATATCGCCCAGGCCGTTAGCCTCTGTGTTGCCGGTAGCCGATTTTTGCAGCACAAAGTTTACAGGCATAAAGGTGGACAGTTGCAATCGTTTGCCAATGTTAAAGCGGCCAAACAACTCCAGCGAGTTCATATACTGGTTGGTTACTTTACCATTTAGTTCCGGGTTAAGGCTGCGGGTTTCGGAATAGTAATTGCGGTGCGTATAGCGCAGCCCTATTATGTGCTTATCCAGGTTGGGCAATATAGAGTAATTGGCCCCGGCACCTGTACAGCAGCACGATTGTGCAAAGCTGGCCGTGAACGACGCACAAAGCGCCAGCACGGCAATAAGAAATTTCATTTTAAACTGTTTATGGTTTTTAAATAGCAATTGGCTGATGCCAACGGCATTAAAAAAGGAGTGGACCTACAGGTTCACAATGGCATGGCTATGCTGCAGGTGGTTTTAGCAACGCATGCTCTACATCCCATAAATATAAAGTGGTGTTAAACATCGGGTAGGTAATTGCACCCGTATAAATAAATGGCTTTTGAGCCGCCTTATCGGGCTGCTCCTGTATTATCTCTTCTTTTTCTTTCAGCAGGCTTTGTGCCTGTTTTTTTTCTGCTTCGTCCGCTTTTTTAAGTTGTTTGCTTAAGTAGCAATGGCCTTTGCAATGCGATTGCGGGTTGCTGCGGTTTTCGCACAATTGCTGTGTTATGTATTGCTTATTGAAATGATAATAGGTGGCTATTCCCACATTTATCAGCATCTGGGCAAGTATTACAATCGACAAAAAGACTGAAATCAGTTTTTTCAAAGCGGTGCAAAGCTAAGCGATAACAAGCAGAATTTATATTTTATTATTGTTTTTCGCCCAGCAGTATATCTGTCTCTTCCAGCAACTTGGTCACACTTTCATCTTTAGTGCCATCGTAATAACCCCGCAGCCGTTTTTGCTTGTCTACCAATATAAAATTGCCGCTGTGCACGTGTCCGCCCGGGGCATCGGGGTCTTCGGCAGCGCTTACCAAAAAGTTTTCGGCAATGGCATAGATAGAATCTTTATTGCCCGTAAGCAGGTGCCACTTACTGCTTTCTATGCCCAGCTTGGCCTCATACGCTTTCAGGCGTCCTACACTGTCGCGGGCAGGGTCTATGGTAAAAGCTAGTATTACAACATTTGGGTCGGCCTTATATTTTTCGTAAACGCGCAGCATTTGTGCCTGCATTTTGGGACAAATACTGGGGCAGGCTGTAAAGAAAAACTCGGTTACTATTATTTTGTCCTTTAAGCTGGCTAAGCTAACCAACTGGCTATCCTGGTTTACAAAACCAAAATCAGGCAAAACATAATCTATGCTGTCGGTTTTGCCTTCGCTGTTTACTACAACCGTTTTGTTGCCATAAACAGGCAGTGCATTTTTAGTGTTACAGCCAAATAATAAAATGAAGGAAGAAAGTAGTAATAGGTATTTTGCGCGCATGGTATAACCGCCTAAGCAGCGATTTGCGGGCTAAAGTATTTTTCTTTAAGGCTATTTGCAACTTCCTCGGAAAGTGGCTTTGCCAAAAAATCTAAAACTTCGGGATATGCCTGCGCCTTCTCAACATCTTTTGGATGGTCGGAGGTAGAGAACAGATAGATAGTGGTCTTTGCTTTTACTGCCTCTGGAAAATTACGGAATTCATTTAAAAATGCCCAGCCATCCATAGCCGGCATATTAATGTCAAGCAGAATTAAGGAGGGAAACTCTTCGCCGGTTTCAACCATGTTTTTCAGGTCGGCTATGGCCAGTTCGGCGCGCAAAAACGAACGTACGTGCGTAATGCCCACTTCCTCCAGCGTCATTTTACACAAAAAATTATTGGCTTTATCGTCTTCTACTATGTAAGTAAGCGGGTCTTCCTGTTGCCGGCTCTCTACATATTTCTTTACCTCGGCTTCGCCTGCTACGCGCGGGGAAGAATCATTCTGCATGTTTTGTAAAAGTAATGGCATATTCTTCTTTATGGGTTTCATCAACCGTTACGGTAGTTTTTCAATAAAGGTTGTGGTTGCTAGGGCTGTTTTAACAACTAACAAAAATAGTCCGGCAGTATACAATGCAAGGGTTGTTAAATTAAGCGCTTATGCGATTATATCTAATGAAGTACAGTGTGTAAATATGCCACCTTTTGTTATTATAAAATGCACTAAGTTTGCTGCCATGTCCGATGTTGTATCTACACCCAAGCGCATATCCAAGCCCGATTGGTTAAAAATAAAATTGCCATCCGGCAAAGAGTTCAGCGAGGTAAAAGAGAATGTTACCAAGCACAAACTTCATACAATTTGTGAGAGCGGTAAGTGCCCTAACCAGACAGAATGCTGGGGAGTGGGTACGGCTACCTTAATGATTTTGGGCAACACCTGCACCCGCTCCTGCATGTTTTGTAGTGTAGAGACCGGCAACCCCGAAGTGGTGGATATTACTGAACCGGTACGGGTAGCCGAGTCGGTAAAGCTGATGGGGCTAAAGCATGTAGTGATTACCTCAGTTGATCGTGACGACCTTACCGATGGCGGCTCAAAGATATGGGCCGCAACTATTCGTGCTATCCGCCGGTATAACCCCGGTGTAACTATGGAAACCCTGATACCCGATTTTAAAGGGATGTGGGATAACCTGCAACGAGTAATAGAAGTGAAGCCTGAAGTGGTTTCGCATAACCTGGAGACTGTTAAGCGTCTTACGCGCGAGGTACGCATTCAAGCTAAGTACGAGCGCAGCCTCGAAGTTTTATTGCGGCTGAAAGAGGGCGGCATAGAGCGCACCAAGAGCGGCATTATGCTGGGCCTGGGCGAAACAGAAGAAGAGCTTTTTGAAGCAATGGACGACCTCCGTAACTCTAAGGTAGACATACTTACCCTGGGCCAATACCTGCAACCTACTAAGAAGCATCTGAACGTGGTACGCTATGTAACCCCTGATAAATTTAACCACTACAAGGAAGTAGCCCTGGCCAAAGGTTTCCGGTATGTAGAAAGCGGACCTATGGTACGCAGCAGCTACCACGCTGAGAAACACGTCATTTAATTAGGAATGCGGGAATCGGATTGCGGAATTGAAACGCCGAATATAGATTGAAAGCTTTTGGTAAAAGCACTTTTGAATTCATCTACAGTTATACTGCGGCCCAACTCTTTTTCAAGCGACGTCGTCCCCTTTCCATCTAACCCGCAGGCCATTATTTTAGTAAAGTAGGAGAGGTCCGTGCTTATGTTTATAGCCAAACCATGC
>DATGWP010000069.1:0-54153 GCA_035299425.1 Chitinophagales bacterium
CTTTACACGTGCTATCAGCGCTTCATCCTTGGTAGTGGTAGATGCTCCACAGGCACAAGCCGATGCTATCAGCGAGGCTGTTTTGCCGCGTATAATTTCAAAGTAGATATCCTCTTTGATATCCAGGCGGCGTGCTTTTTCAAGCTGTAGCAATTCGCCCTCTGCCATGGCAGTAATAGTACTTGATAAGATGTGCAGTAACTGGTATTGGTCGTTCTCGATAGAAAGCAATAAGCCTTTCGATAACAGAAAATCGCCCACTAATACGGCTATTTTATTTTTCCAAAGGGCGTTAATAGAGAAAAAACCACGGCGCTGATATGAATCATCTACTACATCATCGTGCACCAGTGTGGCAGTATGCAATATCTCTACCAGCGATGCCGCCACATAGGTGGCCTCATTTAATTCGCCGCAAAGTTTGGCCGAAAGAAACACAAACATGGGGCGCATTTGCTTGCCTTTGCGTGTAACTATGTAATGGGTAATACGGTCTAGCAAGGGAGCCTTGCTCTTCATGCTTTCGCGAAAGCGCACCTCAAACTCATCCAGTTCTCTGGCAATCGGTTTCTTTATTTCGTCCAGGTTCAACGACATCTACCGCGAATGTAAACCTTAAATGAAAATTGTATAGAAAATCGGCCTAATCAAATGCATTTAAGCGCTTAACTGGCGGCTGGCATTGTCTTTAATCTGGTTAATCAAAAGTGCATTTATCAGAGTAATCGATACAATGAATTGTATTTATCTGTGTAATCATTTACTATGTTCGTAGTATGATCAGCAGGGAGCGAAACCTTATTCTACAAAGCAAGCATGGACGGCCGTTTCTGGTAGATGTTTACTATAAAAAGGACGGGCAGCCCAAACCGGTGGTTATTTTCAGCCACGGGTTTAAGGGCTTTAAAGATTGGGGGCCTTTTGATATGGTGGCCGATAAATTTGCAGAGGCCGGGTTCATATATGTAAAGTTCAATTTTTCACACAACGGCACTACAGTTGACCACCCAATGGATTTTGCCGACCTCGAAGCCTTTGGCAACGACAACCTGAGCATAGAAATGGACGACCTGGGCGGGGTGATAGACTGGGTATGCTCGCCCGAATTTGTAGCGGTAGAAAACAAAGTGCCTTCTCAAAGTGTTTATCTGATGGGGCATAGCCGCGGTGGAGGTATTTCTATTTTAAAAGCGCAGGAAGATAACCGGGTTAAAAAGCTTTGCACCTGGGCCAGTGTAAACGAGTTTAGCAAGTATTGGACACAGGAAGAGTTGGAAAAAATAAAACGCGATGGGGTGGTATTTGTAGGTAACGCGCGTACCAAACAACAAATGCCTATTAAATGGCAGATGTATGAAAACTACTTTGCCAACTTGCCCCGCTTGTTTGTGCCCGATGCAGTGAAGGCTTTAACTATTCCGTTTTTGATAATACATGGCACTGATGATGAAACGATACCGTACGCAGCGGCTTTAGAAATGCACCAGTGGAATAGAAAAGCGGAACTGTTTTTGTTGGAGCATAGTAACCACAATTTTGGTGGCAAACATCCTTATACCGATGGTAAGCTAACCGAAGATTTGGAAGATGCCGTTAACGAAACAATTCAATTCTTTAAAAAATGATTGCATAGTATTGCCGGCATTTAATCCTGTATTTATCAATGTATTTATCAGCGTAATCGAACGAAGTATGAGTATTAATATTGGGGGAGTAACGGAACACTTTAACCTGCCATGGAATATAGCGGTAGAACAAGGGAAGTTTAAAAAAGCGGGTGTAGATTTAAACTGGAAATTTTTTCCCGGTGGCACCGGTGTAATGACGGAAGCTCTAAAGACCGGCGAACTGGATTTAGCCATTCTGCTAACCGAGGGCTTTATATCGGCAGCATCAAAAGGCCTGAAAGCAAAAATTGTAAAAGAGTATATCACTTCGCCGCTCGGTTGGGGTATTTTTACCGGGGCGCAGTCACCGGTACATTCGGTTTATAGCAAACAGCCTAAAAAGTATGCTATCAGCAAGCTCGGCTCTGGTTCACACCTCATGGCCATGATACACGCCGAGCAGCGCGGCGAAAAAGTAAACCCCGAAGACCTGGTAGAAGTAAAAAGCCTAGACGGCGCTATCGAATCACTTACCAAGGGAGAAACACAGATATTCTATTGGGAAAAATACATGACCAAAGCTTTTGTAGAAAAGGGGCTGCTGCGTATGATAGGTGAGTTTAACGCACCATGGAGCAGTATGCTGGTAATAGCCAGCGACGATGCCCTCGAACACAAGCGCGAGGAAATAAATACTGTACTGGAAGTTATAAATGAGCAAAGCGCCAACTTTGTTTTCTCACCCGAATCGGTTAAGCTACTGTGCGACCGCTTTAAGCTTAGCGAAGCCGATGCTTACACCTGGCTTTTATCTACTGTATGGAGTTCTGATTATAGCATCCGCGTGCGGGGGCTAGAGAATGCCAAGCAAGCCTTGCTAAAAATAGGCAGTGTAACTGCCGACCTTAACGTAGAGGATTTATGTGATAAGGGGTTTATGTTGGTGTAGTTTTTCTCTATCATAAGCCAAGACGGCTACTCCTTCTCCCTTCACCTGCTCTTACCTTAAGCCAGTATTTTTCTTTTTCAGGATTTATATACCAATACTGAGAATATGTAGTTACTGATTTTCTAGGGTCTTCCTTGTTATACGTAATATCAATTGTGTCTCCGGGCCCATAACGCCACATAATATCTTCATCATTCTCGGGGAAATCGCCTTTATACTCAACCGTATCTACATAATAATGATACTGTGTGTATTTATATATGCGGCCTTTTCTGTTTTTATATTCTAATCTATCTATGATAATAGCATGGGTAATTTTTTCGTGATGAAACGGATAGGCTGACGCTCCGATGATTACAAAAGCGCCGTAGGCCGCTAAAAATAACAGGTACGCCATTGCAAAGGCGGCCATCTTCTTGGTTTGATAAGCCTTTGTGGCAGCAGATAGAAAGATGAGGGAGGCTACAGAAAATAGCATCCACGGCAGAAACCAATTGTCCCAGTCAATAACAAAATCAGGTTTAGCAAAATACATTATGGGTGGTTGCTGTTACTCAATCATTTGCAAAAACTCCGTCTCACTCAATACCGTTATAGTCGGTATTTTTTGTGCCTTGGCAAGTTTGCTGCCGGCGTCTTCACCCACCACTAAGTAGTTAAGGTTAGCCGATACGCCGCTTAGCAGCTTACCGCCGTTTTCCTCTACCAATTGCTTGGCGCGGTCGCGGGTAAATTGCTGTAAGGAACCGGTGAAGAGAAATGTCTTTCCTTCCAGCTTATTGTTTTTGGTCCGCGCATCTTCGGGGCGGTTCTCGGTGTTTACGCCTTCTTTTTTCAACTCATGCAGTAAGTGGATGTTGCCCTCATTCTGAAAAAAGTCGTGCAGGCTCTGCGCCACCTTAGGGCCTATGCCCTCAATGTTTGTCAGGTCTTCTATACTCATGCCCTGCAGGTCGAAGATGGTTTTAATGTGGTTAGAGAGATCCTTAGAAGTAGTAACCCCTACATGCCGGATACCCAGCGCATTCAGCAAGCGCCACAATGGACGGCTTTTAGAATCTTCGATACCCTGCTTAAGATTGTTTACGCTTTTGGCTTTCCAACCTTCCAGCGTAAGTATAATATCGTACGGCAGGCGGTAAATATCTTCTATACTTTTTATGTAGCCGCGCTGTATAAAATCGGTAATAATACTTCTGCCCAGGCCATCTATATCCATTGCATCTTTCGATACAAAGTGGATAGCCCGCTCTTCGGTTTGTGCCGGGCAATCCACATTATCGCAACGCCATACGGCTTCTTCCTCCGGCCTTACCAATGGCGAATTGCAGCTGGGACAAGAGCGCGGAAAATCAATTTTGATTTCATTACCGGTTCTTAGGTCAGGCACTACGCCTACTATATAGGGTATCACCTCGCCGGCGCGTTCTACTATTACGGTATCGTTTATGTGTATGTCTTTCTCCAGTATAAAATCTTCGTTGTGCAGCGAGATTGATGAAATGGTAACACCCGCCAAAGGCACCGGTTCTATTTTGGCTACTGGTGTAACCGCACCGGTGCGGCCTACCTGGTATTCTACATTCAGCAGTTTGCTTTGTGCCTGCTTGGCAGCAAATTTATAAGCAATAGCCCAGCGAGGGTGGTGCGAGGTGCTGCCGCATTGCTGTTGCTGTTTAAGGCTGTTCACCTTTACCACCATGCCATCGGTGTCTATATTAAATGTGTTGCGTTTAGTATCCCAGGTATCTATAAAATCATGTACTTGCTGAATAGTGTTGCACACCTTTATTTCCTTAATCGGCGTTTTAAAGCCGCACTGGTACAGTATTTCTATAATGTGGTAGTGCGATTCGAGCTTACCGGCCAGCAGGTTTTTACCGTCTTTATCCTCTGCCAGGCTTACGGAATACAATATTGCCTCAAGGTTGCGCGCCCTTGCTTCATTCGGGTCTTTTACCCGTAGTGAACCCGAAGCTGTGTTACGCGCATTCTGAAACTGCTTTTCGCCCAGTGCCTTGCGGTCTTCGTTCATCTTCTCAAAAATGTTGCGCTGTATAATTACCTCACCGCGTATTTCTATCCGGTAAATGCCAAACTTAGAGAAGGCCGCCCGCAACGGAATAGAAGCAAGCGCCTTAGCATTGTTGGTTATATCCTCACCCACAGCGCCATCGCCACGGGTGGCGGCGCGTATCAGTATATCATCTTCATACACCAGTGCAATGCTGCTGCCATCAAATTTTGGCTCTACACAATATTCAATTTCACTGTTGTTGGTTTGCTCTTTTACTTTACGGTCAAAATCATTCAGGTCGTCTATATCATACGAGTTCTCCAGCGATAACATGCTTACCAGGTGCGGCACCGGTTTAAAATCGGAACTTAACGCACGTGCTACACGCTGTGTTGGCGAGTCAGAAGTAATCAGGGCGGGGTTCTGTGTTTCCAGCTCTTTCAATTGTTTAAACAATTGGTCGTAGTCATAATCGGTAACCACCGGTTCGCTTACTACATAGTACCGCCAATCGTGGTAGTTAATCACTTTACGTAGCGCCTCTATTTGTTCGGCGACTGAAAAGGGGGCATCGCCTTTTACTAATTGTTGGCTTAACTGGTTTAGTTCGTGTTCTTGCTGTTTACTATACATGTGCCAAATTTGTAAAAACAAAAGGACGTATTGCTACGTCCTTCATGATTTATTTTGTGAAATGGGGTTATTAAAAAAGCACCCCTACCCGCAGGCTCATAAAGCGCATTACATTTGGCTCCTTCTTGGCATCTTTATCGAAGATGTTATTTATAAAACCATTGTGGTAGAAGAGACCTACAAGCAGTGAACTTTTTTCATCAAACTTATACTCAAACCCGGCACCGGCCCCCAGGCGTACATCGAAAAAGTTGGTCCAGAATCCCGGTATTGCCTGCGTTACATCATTCTTTGTTTTTAAAACATTCTCCTTTTCTATTTGTATTAATGCGCCCGACTGGGTAGGAATAGAATCGCTATAAGTGGCACGGGCGCTGACTTTAAAGTTGAGCGTGGCCCCCACCTGACCCCACACATTAAAATTGCCGCCTTTTATATAATTAGTCTTTAGCTTTAGATAAGCAGGTATCTCCAGGTAGTGGAAGCTGTACTTTTCGTTGATGTCGCGCAGTTTAATTCCGTTAGGCGATTCAAACTTATCGCGCCCCTTAATATTACAGCCATCGTATGCACCGCCCAAGCCCGTAGAAAGTCCATAGTTTTTAGCAAACCAGTATTCTACCAAAAATCCGTAATTGACGCCAAAACGGGGACGGCCTTTCTGCAAATCGTTGCCAAACGGCTTGCTCCAGGCAATGCCCGGCGATACATGCAGGCCTACTCGTATTTTATCATTAAGTGCATAGCTATTGGCAAAAAAGCCCAGCAGAATAACCAGTGTAACAATACGTTTCATTGTAGGGTGGGTTGTTTTATATCAGGTAATTGGTTTGCCATCAATTTTTGCATTTTAGCACCGGCTAATTACATGCTGCTAACCTAAAAAATATTGTAGTCATTTTAAGCTATAAATCTTAACAGTAGAATGAAAAACAGATTATTGGTAGTACTACTATTAACGGTGTGCGTTTTTGCAGGCTGCGGCGACAAAAGCAAAAGCCGGCCTAAGCCCGATGTGTCTAAAATTGAAGTAGATGCCAGGTTGCAGCGTTTCGATCAGGATATTTTCGCAGCAGGACAAAGCGGTTTCAGCGATGAGGCGTTGAGTGGTATGCGCAACAAATACGGCAGCTTTTTTGATTTTTATGTAAGCCAGTTTGTAATAGGCCCGCGCCAACCCGGCGATACGGCTAATATTGAAAAAGATGCCCTGCAAAAGTTTGTGACCGATGCCTATATAAACCGTATACAACGCGCCATTGATGCGCGTTTTAGCAGTACAAAAGATATAGACGAAGAGCTGAATCAGGCACTTAAGTATTTCAAATATTATTTTCCTGAGGCGCAGGTGCCAAAGGTGGTGGCAATCAACTCCGGCTTTTCGGTAGGGGCCTTTACCTACGAGAAAGATCTATTGGGTATAGGGCTGGATCAGTATTTAGGGCCCGGCTATGCCGATTATGATAGTGCCGGGGTGTTTCAATATTTGCAGCATAAAATGCGCAGGGAGTACATTACCCGCAATAGCATGGAGGTGCTTTACAATTTTTACTTTGGCGAAGAAGAGCTTTCGCGGGGTAAAAACCTGGTAGAGGCAATGGTTGAGAAAGGAAAGAAAATTTATTTTTTAAGCTATATGCTGCCCGATGCACCTGATAGCTTGTTAGTTGGTTTTACACAAAAGCAAACTACCTGGTGCGAACAAAACGAAGTAGATATATGGAAGTTTTTGAACGATAAAGACCTCCTCTACAAAGACAATTATATGGACCAGAAACGCTATCTGGACGAAGGCCCGGGCATTACCGGTATGCCACCGGAAGCCCCAGGCAGCATAGGCAGCTGGATAGGTTTGCAGATAGTGCGTCAGTTTGCCAAAGAAACAGGCAACAAGATCCCTTTAAAGGATTTGTTAACTAAATATGATGCAAAAACTATTTTGTTGAAGGCCAGGTACCGTCCGGTAAAATCTGTTTTCTGATAAGGGCAAAAGTTTATCTTTGGCCACAATCCAAGTAACAATAAATGTTAGATACAAAGGGTAAAGAGCAATGGTATGATAAGCTGATAAGGATTTTCAACTCCACAGTTTGCTTTTGCCTGGCTTATGCTTTAATTACTTTCGGTGGTTTTTTTTCGATGGCTTTAATAGGCAAATTTTTCAAGTTTGATGCTAATATTTATTACTTCGGAATACGCTTTATGCTTAACGGCCACAAGTGGAGCAGGCTAAAGGTGTCGCTCATATTTAGTGCTTACCCCATCTTTGCCTTGTTGTTTGGATTGGCTATGCTTTATATTTTCGACCGTATAAAGCGCAAACCCGCTTTGCTAAATGTTTTTCTTGTATGGTGTTTTGTAATTGGTTCTTGTTTTTTTGTAGCGCAGGGCCTTATTGCATCATTTGGTGCCAACGAGTTTAACTCTCCTTTTTATCAGAATTTTGCAGTAGTGTTTGCGTGGTGGTTTCTCCCTCCGCCATTTGTATATGCGTTCAATATATTTTTTGCGGTGCTTCTGCTTTATTTTTCTATCAATTACCCTAAGATGTTCCTTAGCTTTTCATATTCGTTTAGCAAGGTAAATAAGTCATCGCGCAGGCGCCAGTATTTTATAGAAACTGCCGTTGTGCCCTTCTTATTAGGCGCTGTGGCTACTACAGCACTCACTTTTCCTATGAATATTTTTGTGCACTCCATATACCTTTTGGTAATAGGTGTTTCGTTACTTGTTAGCTGGATAGCTCTCTTTTATCTCGAAATACTTAAAGACGATGTGCTTAAATATAAGGTATTACAGAGTCCCGGTTTTGTAATGACCTTTATGCTGGCACTTCTTGTCATATTTATTAAGGTTTACTGGCGCGGTATTTTCATTTCGTAATAGGCCATTATGCAGGCCCTTCTTCAAAAACTTTTTCCCGGTAAAAAAAATCTGAGCGCTGCCGCGTTTGTTATAACAGTGATACTTATTTACCTTGCTTGGAAGGGATTGTTCTTTTTATTTAACCGGGAGGGCACTCCGCTTAACCATTTCTGGATAGGGTTTACCGATTGGTTTGCTGCAGTAACTATAAAACCCGCGGCGATTATTCTGCGCGATATACTGGGGTACAACTTGATGTATAACCCGCGCAACATAATTATTCAAAATACACCTGGGTTTTTTCTGGCTAATCATTGCCTGGGTGTTTCGGTGTGTGTTATTTTCTCCGGTTTTATTGTTGCTTACAAAGGCAAGTGGCAGCACAAATTGTGGTACGTACCCTTTGGTATATTTTGCATCTACGCCATAAATGTTATTCGGTTGGTAGGGCTGGGCATAGTTGAGGAATGTTGCTACCAGCAGTTTTTTGAAGTGGCACATACACGCGTCTACCTGCTAATGAGTTATGGTATGTTTTTTTTGCTGCTGGTGTGGTGGATGAACTACTGGGCTAAGAAATAGCTACCGGCTCAACTCTTTTAGTTTCTTTATCATATCGGGGCTGGCCCAGTCTGTTTCGCCTACCTTATTATAAACTACCTCCCGCTTTTCGTTCAGTACATAAGTGGTCGGTATGGTAGCAATTTTGAGTTCTTTAAGCTTTTGTACTGATCTTAAAACCGGAAGTCCTTTACTGTGGTTTTGCCAAAAAGAATTTAGCGTGGCTTCGCTTTCATCACTTATCAAAAGAATCGTTACATCGTTATCATTAAGCAGGTTCTGCGCTTTTTCCAGCGATGGAATTTCTTTCATGCACGGGCCACACCAGGTAGCAAAAAAGCACACCACCAAGGTACGACTTTCGTAACTGCCCAGTAAGACTTTTTCGCCGTCAATATTGGTTAATTGAATCTCTTTAAAATTTAGCACCGGCGCTATCCTGTATTTGTTGTACAGATACCCTGCCACCAGTAGAGCTGCTACAAGCAATGCGCCGTTAATAAATTTACTTCTCATTCGGCAAACCGGTTCTTATAATCAATAGCGCTTTGCTTAATTACTTCCAGTGCTTCTTCGCGGCCATAAACCGCAGCTATTTCTACACGTTTCTCTTCGCCGGTGCCGGGTAGGTCTTTGTAAGTAAGAAAATAATGTTTCAACCGGTTAACTATAGATTCGCTCAACTCGCTGATGTCTTTTATGTTTCCATACACGGCATCGCCTTTCATCACCGCAATTATTTTATCATCGGCCTCATTCTTATCTATCATTCTGAAACCACCGATGGGTATAGCCTGTATAAGTATGCCCCCATTTTGTATGTTCTTTTCTTCCAGCACCAGTATATCCATCGGGTCTTGGTCGCCGGCAATGTTTTGCTTACCGGTTTTAGCCATGCAGTACTTGCCTACTTCTATATCGCAAAGTGTTTGCGGTATAAAACCGTAAAGGGCCGGCACAACATTCGAAAACAACTGTGGGCGGTCAACTTTTAACCAACCGCTGGCCTTATCTATCTCATACTTTACAGTATCTGCCGGTACAATTTCTATAAAGGCGGTAAGCACATCCGGGAACTGCTCGCCGAAAGATATACCATGCCACGGGTGGGCCTTATAAGGGGGACATTTCATTGCTATAATTTAAAATACAAGACCCTTTACTTTGCATCCCGATAGCTATCGGGACGGTCGCCAGGATGACAAAGTTAATGTTACCAACTACCACTACTTCCTCCACCGCTAAAATCGCCGCCACCAAAGCCGCCGAAACCACCACCGCCACTGTTACCACCGCCAAAACCACCACCGCCAAAGCCACCGAAACCGCCAAGGCCGCCACCCCAGGTGTTTAGTCCGCGGCGGCTATAGGTAGTACCCCCTTTGTTTCGAAGAATAAGCGGCAATACAAAAAATGTGATGAGCAGAATAAGAATAATAACCCACACCGGTATGTTATCGCGGTCGCGCTTTTTATTGCCCACATACATACCCGATAGGCGGCCCATAATTTCATCGGTAGCTTCATCAAACCCAGCGTAGAAATTGCCTTGTTTAAAATTGGGTACCAGTGTGCCTTTAATAATTCGGTCGGTGATAATAGCGCCCAGTTTTTCCTCTACACCATACCCGGTACGTATGGTTATTTTACGTTCGGCTTTAGCCATCAGTATTATTACCCCGTTGTGGTTTTGCTTACCACCCACTCCCCATTTTTTACCAAGTTCGGCAGCATAGCTACCCACTTCGGCACCTTCCAGGCTTTCTATTATTACAATGGCAATTTGGGTTGAAGTAGAGTCGTCATACGCTACCAGTTTGCGCTCCAGGCTTTGCTGCTCGGTGGCAGATAGCACACCGGCAAAATCATTTACCAGCCGCGGTGGGTTAGGCTGTGCCGGAAAGTTCTGCGCTACGGCGCCGAACCACGTTGCCGCTACCAAAAGCCAGGTAAACAAACTTTGCAGTTTGTATTTGCTTCGGACTTCCAACTTCGGGCTTCCGACTTCTCTACCCTTCTGATATTTCATTGCTCAGCTCGTTTTTATCATTATCCTTTAGTGGGAAATATTGTTTAAGGTGAGCCCCCGTTTCTTTTACCGCAAACAGGATCCCTTCTAAAAATTCACCTTTTTTAAAATGTCCTGCCATTACTTCTTTAATGCCATCCCAAAAATTAGCAGGCACTACAGCATTAATGCCTTCATCGCCTATAATGGCAAACTTATGGTCGTCGTAAGCTATATATATAAGAGCCCCGTTTTTATCAGCTGTTTCATTCATTTTTAGCTGAAAGAAAACCTCGGTAGCACGATCGAGCACATTTTCGTTTTTGCATTTAGGTTCTACGTGCAGGCGTATTTCGCCCGATGTAGTAGCCTCTGCATCGCCAATGGCCTGCACAATGGTCTTGCGCTGCTCATCGGTAAAAAACTGTTTTTCAAATAGCATAGTGTAGTACGTAGTAAATGATGATGAATAACCAGTAAACAGCTTCAGCTATTTTACTGGCTAAAGCTTTAGAATTTTACTTTAGGAGCATTCTCGGTACCTGCATCTGACTTAAAGTAGCCTTTAGGTGTAAACCCGAACAGCTTGGCTGTAATTACCGCCGGAAAAGTAGATAGGTTAGCGTTGTAGCTATTTACCAGGTCGTTGAATTTTTTGCGCTCAAACGCAATTTTGTCTTCTGTGCTGGCCAGTTCTACTCTTAATTCAGAGTATCCCTGCACGGCTTTAAGTTCCGGGTAAGCCTCTACAGTGGCTAATAGGCGCGAAAGGCTGCCGCTTAGCTGGCTTTGCGCTGCCTGGTATTTGGCAATATCTTCATCAGATAGATTACTTGGGTCAATTTTTATGCTGGTAGCCGATGCGCGGGCCTGCACTACTTTCTCCAGGGTTTCGGCTTCGTACTTTCCACCACCTTTAACGGTTTCTACCAGGTTAGGTATAAGATCCGACCGGCGCTGATAGGCCGCTTCTACATTGGCCCATTGTGCGGTTACACCTTCGCGTTTTTCTACCAGTGTGTTATAGCTACAGCTGGATAAGGTTGATGCAATAATTACTGCCGCAAAAAGCCTGAATAAGTTTTTCATTTGTCTGATTGGTTTGATTTTGGTTTAAAAGTAAAAACTTTGAGCGGTTTATAGGCTGAGCGGAATCATTCCACTCGCACTATGCTTACTCACTGTCTCATTTTTTTACATTTGACGTAACACAAAACCTAAAATTGTATGAGTAACCCGATAGGCGAGTTTAACGACTACCGCACAAAAATGAACGAAGTGATACTTGCCAAAGATAATTTGGTGCTAAAACGCTTTTGGAGCCTTGATAATCAGGCATATGCAGACGGCGCGCTACCCACCAAAACCAAGGAACTAATGGGCCTGGTAGCCAGTATGGTATTGCGCTGCGACGATTGCATTAAATACCACCTGGGCAAATGCCACGAGTTGGGTACCACCACCGAAGAGATGTATGAGGTATTTGCCATAGCTAACCTGGTGGGGGGCTCAATAGTAATACCCCACACACGCCGCGCTGCCGAATACTGGGAAGAGTTGCTAAAAGCATAAAAAAGCCACATATACCAAATTAGACAACACTTCCACGCCTGTTCAAACAACGAATTGCAGATAGTTATATGCAAAGTAAGTTTGCAGGGTAAAGAATTTAAAAGAAATTCGTGCTACCCAAGCTCTCATTATGATAAAAAACAATTACTCCTGTACCACCAATAGCAAGCACTTTTTTTTAGCCATACTTATGGTATTGTTTGTGGGCGCAGCCAATGCACAGTTAGCACCTGTAGCGGGCGACGATTTTTTTGCTGTCTTTGAAGACACGCAGTTGGACGATAGCGTTAGCGCAAATGATTCGGATGCCGATGGCCCATCAGCCAACTATACCCTGGTGAGTGCTGCCCCTAATGGCGTTTTGTTTTTAAATACCGATGGTACGTTTAGTTATTTGCCGGTATTGAATTTTAACGGTACCGATTCATTTGTTTATAGCCTGTGCGATGGCGGCACCCCTGACTTGTGCGATACTGCTACCGTGGTAATAGTAGTAAACGCTGTAAATGATACACCCACCATAAGCCAGATAGGAGGCACACTGCCTGAAGATGCTACTGCTACGTTTTGCCCGCTGATAGCGGATGTAGACAGCAACCAGATATTAACAGTAAGCATTTGTGGTGGCCCAGCCAACGGTACTGCAATAGCCGATACCAATTGTATAACCTACATAGGAAACAGTAATTTTAGTGGCAACGACTCTATTTGTTTACTGGTATGCGATAACGGCACACCGGTATTGTGCGATACGGTGGTAGTAGCGTTTGTAATAAGCGCAGTAAATGATGCGCCGATTGCCGGCGATGATGCTAATACCGGTAACGAAGACACGAACATAAGCGGAGATGTAAGCGGTAACGATGCTGACATAGATGGCCCCGCGCTTACGTACACAGCAGATATTGCCCCTGCTAACGGCACTGTAACTGTAAACAACAACGGCACATACACCTACAGTCCGATGGCTAACTTTAATGGAGTAGATTCATTTACCTACTCGGTTTGCGATGGCGGTACGCCCGAACTATGCGATACAGCTACAGTGGTAATTACAGTTACAGCTGTAAATGATGCCCCAACTATCAGCCAGGTAGGCGGCACATTGCCCGAAGAATCCATTGTTACATTTTGTCCGCTAATAGCCGATGTAGATAGCAACCAAATTTTAACGGTAAGTATTTGCGGTGGACCGGCCAACGGAATAGCAATAGCAGATACCAATTGTATAACTTACTCGGCTAACCCTAATTTTAATGGCACCGATGGTATTTGCTTGCTGGTATGCGATAACGGCACACCTGTATTGTGCGATACAGTTGTGGTTCCCATTGTAATAAGCGCTGTTAACGATGCACCGGTTGCGGCCGATGATAATTTAGCTGCACCGCAGGGCGCACCTTATAATGGCAATGTAAGCACTAACGATAGTGATGTGGATGGCCCTGCTGCAGACTATACCGTGGTAACGGATGTAGCCAACGGAACCCTGGTTTTAAATACCGATGGCAGTTTTACCTACACGCCAAATACCGGCTATACCGGCACCGATACTTTTGTATATAGTCTGTGCGATGGTGGCACTCCCAACCTTTGCGATACTGCCACTGTGGTTATTATGGTAAGTGTGGCTAACACTGCGCCGGTAGCCAATGGCGATAATTTTGTTACCAATGAGGATACACCGCTGAACGATGCCGTAACTGGCAACGATAGCGATGCCGATGGCCCTTTAGCAAATTATACGGTGGTAACTACCAGCCTTAACGGAGCACTTACGCTAAATGGCGACGGAACATTTACCTACACACCTGCTGCAGATTTTGCAGGTGCCGATTCATTTACCTACAGCCTTTGCGATGGCGGCATTCCTGAATTGTGCGATACGGCCACGGCAGTAATTACGGTAGCAGCTGTAAATGATGCACCGGCGGCAATTGATGATACTTTTACTACCACAACGGGCACTACATTAAATGAAAATGCTGCTACCAACGATACAGATACAGACGGCCCGGCCGCAGGTTATACTCTGGTAACAGATGCAGCTAACGGAACACTGCTACTGAATGCCGATGGAACATTTACCTACACGCCAAATACCGGCTATGTGGGTGCCGATACATTCACATATAGCCTGTGCGATGGCGGCACTCCGGATAATTGCGATACGGCCACAGTGATTGTAAATACGGCTAGCCAGAACAACGCGCCGATTGCTAACAACGATAACTTTACTACCAACGAGGATGAGATTTTAAACAATACTGTTGGTACTAATGATACAGATGTAGACGGCCCGGCCGCAAATTACACCACGGCAACCACCACTGTAAACGGCACACTGGTACTGAATAACGATGGCTCATTTAGTTACACGCCAAATGCTGAGTTCTCTGGTGTAGATTCATTTGTATATAGCCTGTGCGATGGCGGTGTGCCGGAGTTGTGCGATACAGCTACCGTATTTATCACTATAGCCGTAGTTAATGATGCACCGGTGGCAGCCAACGACAATAATACTACCGCCGAAGATGCAGCGGTAAGTGGTGATATATCGGGCAATGATTCGGATATAGATGGCCCGGGGGCTACTTACACTGTAGCTACTAACCCGGCCAACGGCACAGTTACTGTAAATACCGATGGAACCTATACGTATACACCAAATGCTGACTTTAACGGCTTCGATTCATTTACCTATTCGCTTTGCGATGGCGGCACACCTGAACAATGCGATACAGCTACTGTACTTATTAGCATAACAGCAGTAAACGATGCGCCTGTAGCAGGTGATGAGGCCATTACTATTAACGAAGATAATGCTGCCAATGGCGATGTAAGCGCTAACGATAACGATGTGGATGGCCCGGGTGCCACTTATACTATAGCAGGCAACCCATCTAACGGAACACTTGTGTTAGGAACAGATGGTGCTTTTATCTATACCCCTAACGCAGATTTTGCGGGATGTGACTCGGCTCTTATTTCGGTATGCGATGGCGGTACACCTAACCTGTGCGATACTTCGTTGCTGATAGTTTGTGTTACTGCGGTTAACGATGTGCCAAATGCGGTTAACGACAACAATACCACTGTAGAAGATGCACCGGTAAACGGTGACGTAAGCACCAACGATACGGACCCTGATGGTCCGGGCGCTACATATACTATAGCCACCAACCCTACCAACGGAACATTGGTATTGGGCACCGACGGCGATTATATCTATACGCCTAACACAGGTTTTTCTGGTTGCGATACAGCTGCCATCTCTGTATGCGATGGGGGCACGCCTAACCTGTGCGATACTTCGTTGCTGGTAATTTGTGTGGCAGCTGCTAACCTGCCTCCGGTAGCGCAGAATGACAGCCTTACCTCGCCGGAAGATGCAACGCTGCTAATAAATGTATTGGCTAACGATGCTGACCCCGAAGGTGGCCTGGGTAACCCGACTATACTCAACCAACCTACACATGGAACAGTAACTGTAAATGGCGACGGAACCCTTACATACGTGCCTGAAGCAAATTTCAACGGTACTGACAGCTTTAGTTATATAGTATGCGATGGCGGCACGCCACCGTTATGCGATACAGCTACTGTGGTACTTACTATTACACCGGTAGATGATATACCGGAAGTAACTGTCCAGCCTTTGGTGACCGATGAAGATGTAACCGGCTCTACCTGCTTCGATTATATACTCGACAATTTACAGGATAGTGTAACGGTAACCATTGTATGTAGCCCGGCTAATGGAACAGTGGATAGTGTAACTGCCGGCAACGGGCAGATATGTGTGGTGTATACCCCCGGCCAGGAGTTTAATGGTGAAGATAGTGTGTGCGTGCAGCTGTGCGACCTTGCAGGTGGTGGCTGTATTACAGTTACAGTACCAATTACAGTAAACGCCAAAGAAGATGCCTGCCTGTGGCTGAAGGGTATCTCGCCAAACGGGGATGGTCAAAATGATTCTTTCTTTATTAACTGCAGCAACGATTTTCCATCATCTACACTGCGCATATTTAACCGCTGGGGCGATGAAGTTTACCGTAGCGAAGGACACTATAACAATGACTGGTATGGCCGCAACCAAACCGGTAAAGACCTGCCGGATGGCACTTACTTCTACATTTTCGATTACGGCGATGGAGTGCATAAAGCACATGCCGGATTTATAACCGTTAACCGATAATACGAGCAGCCATGAATAAGAATACAACCACTCAAAAAGTAAATAGCATGAAAAAATATTTCATGATAGCCTTTATAGCGCTTACCGGCCTTGCTGCTAGTGCACAACAGGATGCCCACTACTCGCTGTATATGTTCAACGGCCTGTACCTTAACCCTGCCTACGCAGGCAGCCACGAGGTGGTAGACCTGATGGGCATTTACCGCCACCAATGGGCGGGTATAGATGGTGCACCACGTAGCGGCAATATTAGCGTGCATGGTGCCCTGCCCCGCAACCAATATGGCCTTGGCTTAACAGTATCGGGTGACCATATCGGCTTTACCACTTCTATAAGCGCTACCGGTTCGTTTGCTTATCGTATTAAGGTTAAGAAAACCAGAATTTGCCTGGGCGTGCAGGCCAGTGCCATGTACTACCGCCAGGATAATACCAGTGCTATACCCGGCGAGTTGCAGGCACAGGGCTATTACGACCAGATGTACTCGGTAAACCGCACACTGGTTATTCCTAACTTTGGTGCAGGTATTTATGTATATAGCAAAAGGTACTATGTAGGTTTTTCGGTGCCGCATATAATACCTGCCAGCCTTAACAAGAAACTGGAGATGAATGCGACCAATGCGGTAGCCCACCAATACAATCACTACATACTTACTGCCGGTGTAGTTATAGGCAAAGAAACCAGCAAAGTGAAATTCCGCCCATCGTTTATTGCCAAGTATGTAAAAGGGCTAGACCGCAACATTCCTGATTTTGATGTGAGCGCAGCTTTGTTGTTTGTTGACCGTTTTTGGCTGGGGGGCACTTACCGCCTTGCATCGGGCCTTGATAATAAAAAGGGCTCGGCGGTGGTAGCCTGGTTTGAATGCAAGATTACCCAGCGCCTGCGTGTGGGTTATGGGTTTGATTATTCATTAAACAAGCTGAACAATTTTGCCAAATACGGCTCGCACGATATCATGCTGGGTTACGAGTTTAATACCGGCAAGAAAAGATTTGTATCACCTCGTTACGTTAGCTATTTCTAAGACTATAAAATTTAAGCACCATATGAAGTATAAACTATTGCCCACCCTTGTATTGATAATGGCTGTAATGATGGGTTCTGCGCAAACTGCCACCCCACCGGTACAGCCTGTGGCGCTCACCAAAAAGTCGTTTACTGCTAAGCAAGGTGATAAAGCATTCAACCGGTTCGACTTTAACATGGCTATAAAGTATTACAGCAAGGCGCTGAAGCATCCAAAGGCCAATCCGGACAGTATTTACCTGGTGCAGAAGATAGCCGACTCATACCGTATGCTTAATCAACCAGCCAGCGCTGAATTGTGGTATAAGCGTTTGGTAGATAAAAAAGTGGGGGGCGCCACCAATGTGTTTTACTATGCCGAAGCCCTGCGTGTAAACCAAAACTACCCCTTGGCTAAAGAGTACTATGAGCAATATAAAGCTGCCAACCCAACTGATAAAAATGTACAGGACATATTAGCTGGCCTTGACAACATGAAAGAGCTGTCGAAAGACCGCGGTATTTTCAAGGTAGATACTCTCGCTATTAATACTCCGCAATCAGAATTTGGCCCTGCTTTTTATAAAGACGGCAGTATATTTTTTACCAGTAACCGCAATGGCAGAAAAGACTCGAACATAAGCGACAATTGGAGCGCTAATAATTTTTACCAGATATACCTGGCTACCGCAGATAGCGGGGCTACTAAAGTAAGCAGTGTAAAAAAGATAAACGGGTGTAAGCCCAATGGCAAATTTCACGATGGGCCTGTTACTTACTTTAAAGGCACTAACGAATTGATTTTTACCCGCAGCAATTATAAAAGCAGCACAGCTCAAACTGCCGGTGACCACCGCACCGTAAAACTGAAGTTGTACACAATGATGTACCCGGGTAAAAAAGCAAAGATTGTTTCACTACCGTTTAATAATGATGATTACTCTACAGCGCACCCTGCAATAACAGCCGATGGCAAAACTCTCTATTTCAGTGCCGATAAGCTGGGTGGCCAGGGAGGCACCGACTTATATGTAACAACCCGTGAAGGCGGTGTATGGGCCGAGCCGAAGAACCTTGGCCCGGTTATCAATACAAAATACGATGAGAAGTTCCCTTTTATCGGTTATGATGGAACACTTTACTATGCCTCTAATGCATTGGATGGTTTAGGCGGTTTGGATATTTATAAAACCAAACAGGAGAACGGCGAATGGAGCAAACCGGAAAACCTGGGTGCACCGGTTAACAGCAACCGCGATGATTTTACCTTTATAATGGATAGCACCAACAAGCACGGTTACTTTGCCAGCAACCGCCCTAATGGTGCCGGCGATGATGATATCTACCACTTTACTTATGATGAAACCAAATTGGATTATAAGATAACTGTAAAGGTGGTAGATGCCGTAACCGGTCAGCCGGTGCCGCTGGCTTCGGTAGGTATAGACTGCAAAACACAAAACCCTGAGAATACGCTGGTTGATAAAACCGGTGAGCGGCTAGTAACTTTAAAGGGTGGCAAGCCATGCACTATACAGGTTATGAACTCAGGCTACAAAAGCAATAGCAAGGCTGTAAGCTATAAAGACAGAAACACCACCGTAACTATTGCATTGAAACCGGATGTAATTAAACTGCTGGTTACTGTAAAAGAAAAGGAAAGCCTGCAGCCAATACGCGATGCGGCTATATATGTGGCCCCTGCGGGTATGCCATCTATAAACAATGTAACGGATGAGAATGGTATAATGCAAACTACAGTGGCTGCGGGTAGCTATGTGCTTTCTTCTCCCGATTATCCATCTATAAAAGGTGAGTTTTCGGAAAAGACGGCAGACCCTGCAACCGGTGAAGTTAAGCTTGACTTTTTTGTGCCGCGCGAAGAACTGATAGTAAACGTACCGCTCACTGCTAACTGCTTTACCAATACAGTAACGGTTAGCAATTTACAGTCGGGTGAAAAGAGCGAGGTAAGCCCAAATGCAAACGGTGAGGTAAGATTGGATTTGCAGGTAAATAGCAGATACCTGATAGAGCACGATGGCAAGGCAGATACTATATCTACTGTAGGGTTAAAACCCGGCAAACAGATAGAAGGCCCCTGCAAGTTTTACGTGGGGCAAACCTGGATTATACGCGACATATACTACGACCTGAACAAATGGAACATACGCGCCGATGCCTCGAAGGAACTTGACAACCTGGTACGTGTAATGAAAAACAACCCGGCATTGGAGATTGAGCTTGGCTCGCACACCGACTGCCGCGCCAGTGCTAAATACAACGTCGTACTTTCTGCACGCCGCGCCCGCTCAGCGGTAGATTATATAGTGAAGAAGGGAATTAAGAGCCGCCGCATACTGGCTGCCGGTTATGGCGAGTCATCTATCATCAATGGCTGTATCTGCGAACCAACCAATGAGTCTAACTGCAACGACAACCAGCACCAGGCTAACCGCCGCACCGAAGTAAAGGTGTTGAAGTATTAATACCTGATAAAGATGTCATAGCAAAAGTGAAGGCCCTTTCAATTTTGAAAGGGCCTTTACTTTTATATCTAATGTCTATTGCTTGATATTATCTTACATCTACTCTAAACTCTTTGCTGGAGCTAACTTTGCCGGCAGGATAGTTTTGGCCGGTAGTGAAGGTAGATTTACCGGCTTCGAAAGAAACTCGGAAGCGGATTTGGTCGAAAGGCCTTAATGTATCAGGTACAAAATAGGTAACGGCATACTCGTAGCGGTTAACGCGTGGATCGAGCGTGTCCAGTTTCTGGAAGAACAAAGTATCGGGATACGTAGCCTGGTAGCCGTTGGTGCGGGTAGTATCTAAATCGTATTTGCCCAGTATCCAGTTAATAGGGCGGTCGGTAGTGAACTTAAATTTCATAGGCACCGAATCGCTTGGGAAATAGTAAGTGATGGTTGAATCAGGCAACACAATAGTTATTGGCTCCAGCGGCTCACCGGTTGTTTCTTTGGTGCAGCTGTTAACTAAAAGTATACCAGAGGCAACCAACGCCAGGGCAAAAAACAAAACTTTATTCTTCATTTAATCTATTTGAGTTTGTATTGGTGTTTGTATTCAAGTCTCCGCCAGGGCGGAGATATAGGGGATTAGAAAAATTTAATCATAAAGTCGGTAACGGTTTGCGCCAGTTTGCCGTAAGGCTGCCAAAGCGGTGTTACCACGCTGCCACTGTGCAGGGCTTTAAGCACTGCGCGCTCGTTGCTAAACTCTTTAAACCCAAAGTGGCCGAAAGATTTACCAATACCCGAGTTGTTTACACCACCAAACGGTAAGTTAGGCTGCGATATGTGAACCAGGTTATCGTTTATACAAGTGCCGCCGGCGCTGGTATTGTTCAACCAGAAATCCTGCTTGCTGCCCTTGGCCGAGAAGATGTAAAGCGCTAATGGCTTTTCTTTACCGTTTATAAGGTTCAAAACTTCATTCTCGGTTTTATAACCTATTACCGGCAGTAGAGGCCCGAAGATTTCCTCTTCCATCACCTTGCTGTTAAGCGATACGTTTGACAGAATGGTAGGAGCAATGTAGTTATCGCTTTCATCCAATTGCCCGCCCAGCTCTACCTTGGCGCCTTTGCTGATAGCATCGTTCAACACATTTTTAAGGCGGTTGAAGTGGCGGTTATTAATAATGTGGCTGATGTCTTTGCTCTGCTGCGGGTTCTCGCCAAACACCTTCTTGATATTGGCTATCAGCTTGGTAATAAACTCGTCTTTCTTGCTTTCGTGCACCAATACGTAATCGGGGGCTATGCAGGTTTGTCCGCAGTTGATAAGCTTGCCCCAGGTAATTTTCTTAACCGCGGCATCTATGTTAGCGGTCTCGTCTATAATTACAGGCGATTTGCCACCCAGCTCCAGGGTAACCGATGTAAGGTGGTCGGCCGCGGCGTGCATTACTACCTTGCCTACTGCCGGAGAACCGGTAAAGTGTATATGGTCAAATTTAAGTTTCAGCAACTCGGTAGATACTGTGTGGTCACCTTCTATTACGGCTACTTCATTCTCGGTAAATACTTTGCCAATAAACTCTTTTACCACGGCTGATGTATGCGGGGTGAACTCCGATGGCTTGATAATAACGCTGCAACCTGCAGCTACGGCAGCTACCAGGTGCTGTGCCGGCATCTGGAAAGGGTAGTTCCAAGGGGTTAGTAACAGGGCCATACCCTTAGGCTCGCTCACAATTTTAGAGGAAGAGCCCACATACATAATAGGGGTATCTACTTCTTGTGGTGCCATCCAGTCGTCCAGGTTGGCTATGGCGTGCTTACACTCCGATACGGTGTTATATATTTCAGCGTAAGCTGTTTCTACCTTGGGTTTGCGCAGGTCGGCATACACAGCATCTTCAATTTTGCTGCGCATTTCGTTTACCGTGGCAATCATCTTTTTCAGCTTTTCCTTGCGCTGCTTAGCCGTAGAGTTTTTAAGGTTCTGGCGGTTTTTAAACTGCGCATCGTAAATGCGGAAAATCTCTTCCAGCTTTGTGTTTGGGCTGATGGGGATATTCTTTACGGCGGTAGCGGTTGCTGTTTCCATGGTATTGGTGTTTAAAGACGCTAAAAATAGAAATAATTTCTGCTTATAGAAAACGAATGAAGCGGGGGTAGATTGTAGGGGAAAAGCGGAAGTAATTATTACCACACAGGCCCCAGATAAAAAGTAATGGCAAAAATTGAGAAGGGGCTGTATATCATAGCAAAACCACAGTAAATGATTTTAGTTTGTGCCATCAAATCTAAGTTGAAGTTAATGGCACCCACCACTACGGCAATGAACAGAATACTGGCATTTGGCGGCAAACTTTTTATAAGTATAACCATAGGTGTAGTGTTTGTTGAGGTGATGTTGCGCCTGGTGCCGCTAAAGTATATGGGCTACAACTCTACCTTTCGGTTTGTAAGCGATAGCGCCACCGGGTATAAGCCAGCCCCCAACCAGGATGCCGTGTATAATCTGGAGTGCCTGCGAAACCCCCATGTGAAAACCAATAGTCTGGGTATGCGCGGGGCAGAATGGACGGATACTGCGGGCCCGCGCATTGCGCTGTTGGGCGATTCGTATATGATGGCGCTTACCATGTCGGATGACAAGCACCTGGCTACACTGCTGCAGGCACACACCGGCGCACAAGTGCTTAACGCCGGCGTAAGCGGCTACGGCACCTACCAGGAACTGCTGGTATGGAAAGATTTGCTGAAAGAGCGGCACCCCGATATTACCCTGTTGTTTGTATACCTGGAGAATGATGTGCGCGATAGCCACTGCAAACTGTGCCGGGCCGAGAACCAGATATACTGCCCCTGCTGTGAAATAAAGAACGGAACGGTAACAAAGCGCACTGATTTTGAGATAAGGGCAGTGCCTGAAACCGGTTGGAAAGAGTGGCTAAAAAAGAACTGCTACACCTACGTATTGCTGCGAAAGTTAAAGAACGAAACCCGGACAACAGAAAAGCCCAAACAACATTTTTTCGATAAGGAAAGCTTTGCTTACAACGTTTACCGGCCGAACCTGAGCACCGGCTGGCAGGAGGGCTGGCAGGTGATTGAATGGTCGGTAAGGGAGTTGAAGCGGCAGTGCGACTCGGCGAACTCTAAATTGCTGATAGTAAACATTGGCGGTGTAATTCAAACAGCGTGGGACCTGCGCGTGGAAATGAAGAAGCAATTGGGCAATGATTATATACCGGAGGATTTTGATATAAAATACCCCATTAACCAGCTAAATGCCATTGCAGATTCGGCAGGGGTAGAGGTGCTTGATTTGTTGCCGGCCTTTGTAGCATACCGCAACAGGCATAAGCTGCCGGAGCCCGTGTTTAGCTGGTGTTGCGATGGGCACTGGAACCCCCTGGGCCATCGGTTAGCTGCCGACCTGGTGTATAACCATTTGGTACAACTAAAGTGGATTGATGGCCGCCCCATACCCGCCACACCGGCACCCGCCGAAGTTTTAGGGCCGCAGTTGATGGAGGATATTTACACGGGCCAAACCGTAAAATTTTAAGGCGTAAGTAGTAGCAGCGCACGGGTTGCGAATACCGGGCGCAAAATTGAAAAATGGCTACCCCCCTGATGTGCTATGCCTTTGTTTTTGAGCCTGTTGTAAAATGGAGTGGCTACCCCACCCCTGCGTTTGGGCAAAATAAAATTTTACCTATATCGGTAATGAGATTACCGTATACAGTAATGTGCCATAAGGTTGCCCTGCCGGGCAAAACAATTACAAAGAACGTTGCTACATATAAAGCGCCACTTAATTTGACGGTGCTTTATAGTAACATGCAAAGGTACGGCAAATACTGCTTTAAGCGGCGTATTACTTATTGATGTTTTTGACAGTGGATGAACGTGGGGTGTTGAATGTATAGTGGTGCAAACGCGGTATAGTACCGTGTAGTTATAGGCTACTATCTTGGTAGGACATAGGTACAGCCCATAACTGCTCGTCTTTCTACATTTTTACCCAGCGTTTTCTTACACTGCCGGCGCTGCTTGTCATTTCAGCAATATAAATACCGGCACTGAACCTGCTTATATCAACCGGTGCTTTGCCTGGCTGCTTTACTTCCAGCAACAGCTGCCCTTTAAGATTAAAAATCCGCATTACATCAATGGCCAGGCCGCCTGCATTTATATACAACAACGAATTTGCCGGGTTGGGATATACACTGAACGATGTAACACTAAGCGATGGAGCCCCAACCGTTGGGTCTATCAAGGTATTACTGGTAGTATTTGTAACTACGGGGGCATTAAAATCGAAATAGATAAAGGCCGTGTTGTTAATGGTGGTGCCAATGGTAAGGTTATCCTTCAGCTTTACTTTATACTGCACATAGCCATGGCTGGCAGGTTCATTCGTGTTGCTATCGGGCAGGTTGATGTTGGCAAAGTTAAACCTCAGCGCTTTTTGCTTTATCTGCACCATGGGCTGATGGCTGTATGCCAGCAATTGAAAAGTGCTCTCATCAATATTAGAATCTAATGTATCGGTAATGTAAATATGAATAGCCTCGGCATTACCGGTGTTTTGAAAGTTAACGGTGTACGTCAACCACTTTTGCGAAGTATCGATACCCCCTACAGGCGAAACCAGTTTGTCGTTAGGGTCATACGAACTAACCACAGTAAAACAATGGGTAAGACTATTGTTAGCCGGGTTATTATCACCGGCTACGGGTGTTACATTTACAGCAAAGCAAACCTGTTGGCCCATTTGCGCCGTAGTATCTGTTTGCAATGAAAACCTAAAGTCTGTATTAGGGTTTACGGCAGCCCAATTGCTGATGGTATACGTAAGCGTATTACCTGTAACCACCGGCGTAAGCGCGCCGTTAGCTGCACCTGTATAAGTAGCTGGTCCGCTGATAGTAATTACCACTTGTCCGCTCACATTAGTGGTATTACAATACTGCTGGTTCCAGAAATAGGCATAATCGCCCACATGTACATCTATCATACTAATCTCCGCAGGGCGGGCCCTTCCATGCATTAAAACCGACCATGCACCTACATCAAAACCCGGTTTGCAGGTAAGGGCAAAATCAAGGCTGTTTTCAAACGAATCGACAGCTGTAAGCACAGCCGTATCAACTCCGCTTAACGGACACGAAACATTAAAAGGAATATCGGTGGTATCAATAGTTACTGCATAGGTATCTATACCGGTATCAAAAGTATAATTACCGTTAGTAACAGTGAGGGTTTGCTCTATCAATGTGCTACCCTGTAACAAACTAACTTTTAACATAGAGATTGCAGTTTCGCCAGCATTACGTATGCAATTGCTGTTATCATCTTTATACGCATTACCGGTAATGTTCCATAACGCTGAACAGTTATGTGTATTCATCGCATCGCATAAAGGCACATTGGCTATAGAGGGAATACTGGTTTGAATTGCGCCATAATTGGGCAGACAAAGAATGTTTGCGCTGTCAAACTTCAGGTATTCTAATTGTCTTAAATCAGGAAGGCAATGCAGGTCTGGATTACCATCGCAATACAATGTTTCTATTGGCAAAGGCAGCGCAGGCAAACTGGTAAGTTGATTGTTGCTACAGTTAAGATCACGCACTGTGTTGGGTAATGCAGGCAAACTGGCAAGCTGGTTATTGCTGCAGTCAAGTACAAATGTTGAACCAGGCAGGGTAGGCAAAGAGATAAGCTGGTTATTATTGCAATGAATTGAATTCAGAGAAGAAGGCAGAGCAGGAATGGATGTAATCTGGTTATTGGAACAATATAGCATTCCAATGTTCAAAAGCTGATTTAGCTGCCCGGGCAATGCAGTTAGTTGATTAGAGTTACAATTCAATAGGCCTAAATATAGTGGCAAAGCAGGCAAAGAGCTTAGATTGTTTGAATAGCACCGTAATTCTTCCAATCCTGAAGGTAGAGCCGGCAATGCTGTTATATAGTTATCTCCACAATCAAGTACTTCGAGCGCGGCAGGCAATACCGGCAGACTGGTAAGTTGATTAGCATAGCACTCTAAATATTCTAGCCCCGCCGGTAATTGAGGCAAACTCGTTAACATATTATAACCGCAATCAAGCTGTAATAATGTAGCAGGTAATACTGGCAAACTACTAATGGAATTACCCGTGCAATTAAGCGACCTAAGCATTGGCGGAAGGGTCAAGGCTGTTATACTATTATTATCACAGTATAAACCTCGTAAGCAGGGAGAAAGATACGGCAATGTGTTTAGTGAATTCCATTCACAGTTTAGCTGCTGCAAACTGTCAAAATATTCTATACCAGTTAAGTCACTGATGTTGGCATGGCTGCATCCAACCACTGTAGGACTGGTTATAGCACTACATGTTGTATCCATCTGGTTACCGTTCATGCAGGCAGGAAAATTAGCTTGCAGGTAAGCAACAAAGTTAGCATCGGGTATGGTTACGTATTGAGCGTGGGCAGTAAATGATGCAAGCCAAAAAACAATACCGGGTATAAAAATACGTAGTAGATGTTTCATAGGTAGGGGGGCGTGGTTCCCTTCAAATCTACAATAAATAGCGGAAAGCGATTTTAATCAGCTATTTATTCGTTAGTGGCGCGTTTTATACGCATGCATTGATACAACCTCTTCGCTGTTCGCAGTGTTTCCGTGGCTTTTAGCGGCACAACTTCGAGTTATTTAAAAGCAGAGTGCTCTACTTTGCTACCTCACCTCTCTCCACAAAAACTCCACCACTTGATGCATTACAATTTCAAACATGGCATCATCGCGGTCCCAGGGGGTGTGGCCCGCGTTGGGGAAAACGTATTCGGTATAGTTTAATTTTTGGCTGGTGTAGCGCTGGCGGCTGCCGCCAAGGCCTGCCATTTTGAAAGGTGCCCAGCCCTTAACCGCTCGCTTATAACCATACTGTACTATGCGGTCGGCATCGCCGTGTATGTGCAGCAGGGCGGGTTGGTGGTTGCCGATAATACCCGTATCAAGCACTGCGCCGGCCAGGCTTATCATCCCTTTAATAGTGCCGGGTGGCAGGCTTAGGCTATCGGGCAAATACCGGTTGGCTTGTTTGCACAGTGTACCGGTGCATTCGGCGGTGCTATCTATAAAAGCAAGTTGCTGGGTAAGTATGGCACCGGCCGAGCTGCCGCCAACAAACAGTTTGGTTTTATCTATACGGTATGTGTTGCCATTATCTATATCCTTTAGCAGCCAGCTAACCGCCGCGCGGCCATCGGCTACTGACTTAAGTATGTTTTTATAAGCAGCAGGTTTGCTGGCCATGCCCACCAGGGTGGTTAGGCGATAATCTATACTAACTGCTACGTAACCGCGTTGAGCCAACATGCGGCACATAATCGGTATCCGTTCTGATTTGCGGTGGCCGTGCATAAAACTGCCACCATGCGCCAGTATTACCACAGGGCGCAGGGTAGCCGTATCGCCTACCGGTTGGTAGATATCCATCCATAGCGGTATGCCATCGGGCGAGGAGTAGATAACACTGTCGATAGTTACGTTGGTGAACAGTTCGTGTTTGTAGCGTTGCGTGCTGGTGTCGGCGGCGGATTTGTGGGTAGCGAAGTGGGAGGTGATGATAAGGGCCAGCAAAAATTTCATGGGGCGAATGTAAATACAGTTAGCCACGAATGCACGAATATAAATGGGAAGAGCAATTGCCCTGGTACCGTTGGTTAGAAACCAACGGCAATTGTGATAAGCGGAATATCTTTTTGATAGCGGGCTAAAGCCCGGAAGAATAAATACAGTCAGCCACGAATGCACGAATATAAATGAGGTGGCAAACGGAGTTGAGCACTCAATGTCATTAACTTAAGCACCACCTCGTCAGCCTGCGGCTGCCACTCCTCCTTAAATACCGCCGCGGTAGCGGCGAAGGAGGAGAGCTTAACAGCCAATTTCTGCTTAAGTTAATGACATTGGTTGAACACTTCTGTTTATTGGGAGTTCCGGGTTGTGCCGTCCAAAGCTGCGGCAACACCCGGAACAACGGGGATAACCGGAATATCTTTTTGATAGCGGGCTAAAGCCCTAGAGAGTAACTATTCAGTTTTAACCAATCGTAGTATTTGCTGTTCCTTTTCATTGCCGATAGATAAAACATACAACCCTGCCGGTAGTTTTTCTGAAAGCGGGATAAACTCGTTTTGCTGGTTTATGTTTTGCTGAAGCACGGTGTTTCCCAAAGCATCGTACATAGTGAGGCGAAGATTTTGAGATGTGCTGTTTACTGAATTAGATAGCCGTACATATGAACTTGCCGGATTAGGAAAAAGCTGCCAGCTGTTTGCCGGCATAGCTGCAGGTTCGTTTACAGATACAGGGTTGGTTGCGTTAGCCCTTACAAAAATGCGGTTGCCGGTAAAATAGCTAAGGGAGTATAGCCTGCCGTGAGCTGCTTCGGCAAAAAGGAAACGGCCCGTTTGTGCGGCAATGCTATCCATAGTAAGGGTCCAGGGCTCAGCGGCGGATAAAGAGCCTGTATACAGGTTGTTGTTTATCTCATTTCCCGATGAGCTGACACTTGCCCAAATGGTATCGTGGCTATCTTTAAAAAGATTGGTGAGGTGCTCGTAGAAACTGCCTGAGCCCGGAAGGCTATCCTGCACCCATTTTACCTGCCATGCACTGTTGGCATTATCAATATCGTGCACCGGTTTGGTGATAGAGAATGCATAGCCAAAGTTAATGTAGGAGCCTCCGATGCTGGCCACTACCTGTTCGTCTATTATATTGATATTAAATACCGATTCAATCCGCAGGTTTTGGTCGCTATAAGTTTGATTAAAGGGAGCCTCTACTGAAACAGAAACCCTTTGCCACGTACCGGTAAATGAATCGAGTTTCATAATGCCGTATTTGCCCGACAGGCCTATGTTGTTATCGTATATACCGGCCAGAATAGTTCCCGAAGAGGTAATGGCCAGGGCTTCTATCAAGGGGTTTTGTTTTGTAATTCCGTTATTGAGGGTTGTCCATGTTTTGCCGGTATCCAGCGATAGCCAAACGCCCTTACCGGTATTACCGCCGCTAAAATCCCATTTGCTGCCGGTGCCGGCCACCAGCGCACCCGATGGATGCACGGCCAGCCGCCCAATAGTAACGGGAAGAGGAAAAACATGCGTGGCCCAGGTTATGCCACTATCGGCACTGGTATAAGTGAACCCCTTGCCGCCTGCACAAAGGTATTTGCCATCAACATCGGCCAATGAAAAAACAGAATCCTGAATAGCGAGAACAGGTTGCCAGGAGTCGCCAGAATCTACACTGCGGTAAATGCCGGCATTGAGCGTAGCGGCAACTATTGCGGATGATGAAGTATTGGCTGCTATGCCGGTAAAGCGCGCACCGGGAATTTGCCCTGCAACGGGGCGCCAGTACTGCGCTGTGCACATGGCAGATATAAGAATGAACGCCAAAAGCAATAGGTAACTGAATTTTTGGGGGTGAGGTTTCATGGGGTTGATATGTGATTATTCTGGTATAAGCAAAAATATAAAAAGTATAAAAAACAGAATTGGCATGGAAGCCAGAGTAGAAAAATGATGTTACCCGCCAGTACAACCAACGCAATTGAAGTAGCTAAACACAGGTATCACAAATATCTAAGCCAACAGCATCCGCCAGGGCCCATGTTACACACCCGAAGGAGTTGCTATTGGCCGTTGGTTAGAAACCAACGGCAGTTTTGATAAGCGGAATATCTTTTTAATTACGGGCTAAAGCCCGGAAGAATAGATGCAGTCAGCCACGAATGCACGAATATAAATGAAGAGGCAAACGGAGTAGAACACTCCTGCATACTTATATCGCTGATTCTTTGTGTCGGTGGCAGGTACAGTTTGCAAAAAGCAGGCAAACAAAAAGCTAAAAAACTTCATGGCGGCACATGTATCCAAGCGTAGTGAATAAAAGCTGCTGTATTAATACATAACTAAATATTAAATACTACATTAGACTATGTAATTACTATACCCTCTCATTACACCTGTTCTTTCTATTCAAAAACCCCCAAAAACACACCTATGAAACAACACTTTATCCTTCTAACCGCCCTGCTTTTTGCCTGTGCCGGTAGCAAAGCGCAAAATCTTTATTCCTTTGGCGGCACTACCACCGATGCTATTACCAGCATTGCTATAGATAAACAGGAAAATGTGCTTTGCGCTCTTTCTGCCACCTCAGACACAACGCATATAGGCGATACCATTTATCATAAGCGCGGTGCCTATCTTGTTAAGATCCGGCCTGACAGTACCATAGCCTGGCATGTATATTTGGGAAACGGCCTTTATAACACGAGTTTTTCTATACCGGTAGTACATGTTAATGCTGCTAACGAGTATTTTGTAACAGGGCTTTATACAGATACATTTAGTATTGGCAACATAACCCTTACCGATACCGGCGATAATGCCTTTATAGCCCGCCTGGATACCAACGGTGCACCGGTGTATTTAAAACGGTTGGGCAACCGGGTAATTATGAGAGACTTTTGTTTTGATGCACAAGGCAATATTATAATAGCGGGCCTGGCCCGGGGCAATGCAGCTACACTACTGGGCGATAGCATACATACCTACGGCAATACCATGGATATATTGCTGGCAAAACTAACTCCACAGGCCGATGTACTATGGCATACCACTGCGGGTGGGGGCGGTACATACAGCGAGTATTTAACCAGCGTATGTGTAGATGCTGCGGACAATATTTATGTAGGAGGCTCCATACGCAGCAATGCTGCTTTCGATAATTTAACCATACAAGTCCATACCACCGCTACCTATACGGGCATTGTGGCTAAATATAACAGCAGCGGAGCAGCACAATGGGTGAACCGGTCCGGTCAGTTTGTAGAAACAGTTGCCTGTACACCGGGTGGAGAGGTTTTGGCAGGCGGAGACGGCCGGGGTATTTTCGGTACCGATACCTTATGGGATGTGGATGGCTTTTTATCAGGGTTTAATACTACCGGGGGCTTAACTTTTGTGCATGGGATATTAGAGTCCGATTCGTTAACGCCTAACGGCAGCGTAGCAAGTATAAAGCGGTTGAGTAACGGTAATTTTTTGGTGGCCGGATTTGCGGCTGATACTTTTTACTTTGGCAATATGCTGTATACTGAAGGTGTGTTATCGCAAACCGGTTTTACGGGCACTTTTGATATAACCGGCCAGGCTACCCAAAAGAGCCAGATAGTATTAAGTAATGCACTTCTACTTCACTCTATAGATATAAGTGAATGCACTTTCGCTGCGGGTGGCATGGTTGGTTATCAGCAGCCCAATCCGCAACAGGATACCGTTGTAACCTGGGGCTCTGGCGATGGCTTTATGCTGGTAAATAAAATCAGTAACGATTGTGAAACTATTACAGGCATACCTTCACCTGTGCAGAGCGGGTTTTTGCTATATCCTAATCCGGCAGATAACGCCGTAAATATGCATGTAAGTGAAATAGTAAACACAGTTAGCTGCCACGATATGGCCGGGCGCACCTGTGATGTATCGTATAGCCTTAGCAATTCGTTGCTGAGTATCAATACACAACAACTGTCACCTGGCATGTATATATTGAAAATAAATGGGCTTACGGCTAAGTTTGTAAAGCAATAGCCATCTGTCTCAGTACGGATGTTTCGAAGCCGAATCAGAAAAATTTATATTCGGCGCATGGAACAAACTCACGGCGGCGCGTTGCAAAAAACCCTTACACCCATCATGCTGTGGGGTTTGGGCGTAGGCTATGTTATATCGGGCATGTACTTTGGCTGGAACATTGGCCTTGATAAGGGCGGCACGGTGGGCCTGGGTATTGCTACCATTTTCATTCTTATCATGTATATCACGTTTTCGCTAAGCTATAGCGAGCTGGCCTGTGCTATACCCAAGGCGGGTGGCGCTTTTGATTATGCGGGCCGCGCCTTTGGCCGCGATATTGGTTTTATAGCCGGCATGGCGCAGTGGATAGAGTTTGTATTTGCACCTCCGGCTATTGCCTTAGGTATTGGTGCCTATTTTCATTTGCTGTTTCCGGCGGTAGATGCTATGGTGTTTGCCATAGTGGCCTACTTTATTTTTACCGGTGTAAATATTCTGGGGGTAAAGATTTCGGCCACGTTTGAGCTTATTATTACCATAATAGCGGTAGGCGAGTTGAGTTTGTTTGCCGCACTTACGCTGCCGCACTTCCAGGTGCAGAATTTACAGACCAATCCTTTTCCGCATGGTATACCGGGCATATTTGCCGCTATACCTTTTGCCATTTGGTTTTTCTTAGGTATGGAGGGACTGGCCAACGTAGCCGAAGAAACCATCAACCCACAAAAGAACATCACTAAAGGTTTTATGTATAGCATGATTACGCTGGGTATACTGGCCGCTATGACCTTTTGCGCTGCAGTGGGTGTGGGTGGCTGGGAGAAGGTGGTATATGATAAGGCCGGTGCCGTGAGCGATTCGCCACTGCCTATGGCGCTGGGGCAAATAACCGGCGATAGCGGCATTATGTATCACATGCTGGTGAGCGTGGGCCTGTTTGGTTTTGTAGCATCGTTCAATGGGCTGCTGTTAGCGGCAGGGCGCTGCACCTATGAGTTTGGCAAGGTAGGGCAGTTTCCGCGTGTGCTGGGCAAAATACATCCTAAGTTTCATACGCCACATTATGCCTTGGTGTTTAATATGCTGATTGGTATTGCTGCCCTGTTCACGGGCCGCACCGGCGATATAATTACCATATCAGTATTCGGTGCATTGTGCCTTTATATCTTCTCGTGCCTCTCTATCATGCGCCTGCGCAAAACAGAGCCGGATATGCCAAGGCCTTTTCATGTGCCGTTTTACCCGGTGCTGCCGCTTATAGCGCTAACTATTGCCAGTGTAGCATTAGTTGCTATGGCCTATTATAATTTGATGCTAAGCGCAATTTTCTTTGGCGTACTTGCTGTGTCATTTGTGCTTTATCGTTTATTTCACAGCACCGATAAACAACCACTTTCAAACCATTAATACATGACCACCAAACAAATTCTGGACTACGTAAAGAACCACCCATCGCAAAAAGTTAAAGTTGCTGTAACAGATATCGACGGCATACTGCGCGGTAAATACATGAGCGCCGATAAATTCCTTTCGGTGGTAGATTCTAATTTCGGTTTTTGCGATGTAGTGTTTGGCTGGGATGCTAACGACCTGGCTTATGACAATGCACAATACACTGGTTGGCACACCGGTTACCCGGATGCCAAGGCAAGAATAGATTTGAGCACCTTCCGTAAAATACCGTGGGAGAATGATGTGCCTTTTTTCTTAGGCGATTTTGTAGATGATAAAGACCAGTCACTAACTGTTTGTCCGCGCCAGTTATTGAAAAAGGTAATAGGCGAAGTAGAGAAGGCTGGTTACTCTGCCTACACCAGCCAGGAGTTTGAGTGGTTCAACTTTGCCGAGACACCGCAGAGCCTGCACGAAAAGAACTTTAGTAACCTGCAGCCGCTTACACCGGGCATGTTTGGTTACAGCATACTACGCAGCACCTACCGAAACGATTTCTTTAATGCGCTGTTTGATGGTATGAAGAATTTTGGTGTGCCATTGGAAGGCCTGCATACCGAGACCGGACCGGGTGTATACGAAGCGGCCATCACTTACTCGGCACCGCTAGAAGCAGCCGACCGCGCTGTGTTATTTAAAACATCGGCTAAAGAGATTGCCTACAAGCATGGTATCATCGCCACGTTTATGGCTAAGTTCCATGAAAGCCTGCCCGGCTGCAGCGGACACGTACACCAAAGCCTGTGGGATAAGAAGAGCAGCAAGAACTTGTTCCACGACGAGAAGGACAAGAATAAAATGAGCGAGTTGTTCAAGAGCTACCTTGCCGGCCAGCTTTACTGCCTCCCTTTTATATTACCTATGGTAGCGCCTACCATTAACTCATACAAGCGATTGGTAGAAGGTGCATGGGCACCAACCACTGTAACCTGGAGCGTAGATAACCGCACGGTTGCCTTACGTGCTTTACCGGGTGGCAGCAAATCATCGCGATTAGAAACAAGAGTAGTAGGCAGCGATAGTAATCCGTACTTAGCCATGTCGGCGTGCTTAGCCGCAGGTATGTATGGTATAAAGAAGAACCTGAAACTGAAACAGCCGGCTACATTGGGTAATGGTTACCGCGATGAGAGCAACGGACGTTTCCCTAAGAACCTGCACGATGCTACGGTAGCCATGCGCGATAGCAAAGTAGCGAATGAACTGTTCGGCGAAAAATTTGTGCAGCACTTTACCCAAACCCGCGAGTGGGAGTGGAGGCAGTTTGCCAAGGTGGTTACCGATTGGGAACTGAAGAGGTATATGGAGATAATATAATTCGCAGTCTTCAGTTGGCAGTCAGCAAGAAATGCAAAGAAAGGCAGTGCAATTCAATACGACTGCTCTTTAGTAAACTCATGACCGCAATCTTTGCAGAGGCATACATCTTTGCTGTGCAGAGGGTAAGAGCCGGTGAGGAACGATACGAGCATAGCGAATACGCCCGGTGCGTCTTTGCTCGATTTTAAATGGTATAGAACGCGTGTAGAGCGGCAGCGTGGGCAGGCAATGCGTTTATCGTCTTCATCGGTCAGTATGGCCTCGTCTGCCTCTTTAATAATTTCTTCGGCGCGTTGCCGGTCGGTACTGCGTATCTTTAGCTTAACGCCCTGCAGTATGTTATTGTATAAAGGGTTGAGGGTAGACATGTGCTCATCGTGCACATACACTGCTATGTCTTCGTTCTCCAGCAGGTTCTTTAGGTGGTAGGCATCTGTTACGCTATCGAAGGAGCGGATGGTGATGAGATCGTCGGACATGGTATAGTGTTTAGGTGAAGGTATAATTTAGTTGGCAGTCTACAGTTGGCAGTCCGCAAAAATTACAAATGAGAATGACTGACATCTGCGGAGGTTGATAAGCAAAAACAAAAAGCGCCGTGCATTGCTGCACGACGCTTTTAATTTATACTTCAGGTAGACCTATTTTGCTTCGCTAAGGTATTGTGCCAGCCCAACTAATATGGTTGGCGTGTTGCCCAGTGGGGCCATAATGTGTAGTTTCAATCCTTTATCAAGTACTGCATCGGCAGTGGTTTTTCCATACGCACTAATCTTCAGTTTGTCTTGTTTAAACTTAGGGTAATTGCTATACAAAGAATGAATTCCACTTGGGCTGAAAAATACAAGCATGTCGTAGTTATGAATATTCACGGCCTTAAGATCGTTAGGTACTGTTTTATACATTACACCTTCGCTGTAGTTAAAGTTGTTGGCTTCCATAAATGCCGGTATCTCATCTTTACGCGTTTCGGCACAGATATATAAGAAACGTGTTGCATCGCGGTGCTTGATAAGCAGGTGGCGCAACTCTTTGTTATTGTTCATATCGCCATAAAAAACCTTGCGTTTTCTGTATTGAGTGTACTTTTGAAGATACAATGCAATGGCCTCGCTGGTGCAGAAAAACTTTGTTTCCTGGCTCATCTTTACGCGAAGCTCGTCGCAGATGCGAAAAAAGTGGTCGATAGAATTACGGCTGGTGAATACAATACCGCTGTAATCGTTGAGCGAAATACGTTGCTTGCGAAATTCTTTGCCGGCAACACCTTCTACTTTTACAAACGGTATAAAATCGATTTTCAGTTTATACTTTTCTGCCAGGTCGAAATAAGGCGACTTGGGGCCTTCGGGCTGAGGCTGGGCAATTAAAATATGTTTGATTTTGGTTTTAGGCTCTTTAGAGAGTAACTCCGCATAATTCTTTTCGTGGCGAACAGGGATTATTATTTGCGGCTTGGAGGGCTTGGGTAAAAAAGAAGTAGCACTCTTATCAGGTGATATCACATCAGCCTTTTTTTTGAGAGTGCTACTACTGTTGGATGTTTTGCTGCCCTCCACCGCCTCCTTCTTTGAAGAAGCCGATTTCAGCGCAGGCTTGTTAGAAGATGCCCGCTTACTTATTTTTTTTTTGCGGCTTTCTTCTTAGCAGCTGGTTTCTTAGCAGCTGCTTTTTTTGCGGCTTTCTTTTTTGTTGCCATGGTTTTAGATAATTGTTTTGGTTAACAATTTGATAAATAGAAATACACTAGATATTTCCACAACACAAACGTAAATAAAAAAGTGATATACGCTTCTGTACATTAATTTATATACTGTGGATAACGCTCGCCAAACAAAAACGATTGCGAACAAAACGAAAAAGAAAATTGTGATAACAAAAACAAAATCAAAAAATTTTTCAGATGCTGTATAAAAAACAAACAACGCTGGAAGTAGCGCCAATCCTAATGTTTTGCATACTGTAGTGAAATTAAATATATATTCATCACATGCGTTTTGTAGTTCAAAAACATTTCCGATGAACTGTAACGATATGATCTTTGCAGCATAAAAAAATGTGAATAAAAAAATTAAAATAAGTACAGAATAAAAGGTATCAAGTGATGAAACATGAAAATACTTCATCAAAAAAAAGCGCGCATACAAACTTATAACGATGGTGAAGTTTATGTTGAGCAGTATATCGGCAAAAGAAATTTCACCGGATTGTGTTCTGAAAGTTTGTTGTGCGGTATTGCGGTTAACTATCGATTGCAACATCTCTTCCATCTGTTTGCTAAAGGCTGTCTTTACATATGTAAGTACACCAAGCAGTACCATTAGCAATACAAAGATGAAACCATTGCGGTGGCGCGGGTTATATTGTTGTATGTTGTTTACCAAAGCCTGTGTGCCGCTGACTAAAAACGATTGGTGCGTAGTATAACCTGTGTACTGCAGTGTAGTGGCAGAGTCTAAAGGAACATACTGCGCCAGTGCAGCAGAGTCGTAGTGCAGGGGAGGAATGGTATCGCCCTGCGAAAATACGCTGGCAACGAAAATGAAAAACAGAAAAAGGGTAAGGCTTATATTTCTTATCACTAAAAATAATTGACGTAGCCAATGTGAATCTTGGCCGACTTAATACTTAACTTATTATCTAACTGGTTTCCCATTGCATAGGTAAGCCCGAATATACCCACCTTGGTTTCTATAGCAGCACCGGCGCCAAACCCATACGGGAAATCAACCGGGCCTTTGCCCACGCGTGTATCTTCTACTACTGCTGCATTGAAGAAGGCGCTAAAGTATGAATTCTTGGAAAGCAGAAAACGGTATTCAACGTTTGCCATAGCATAGTAAGGCGTAAATATAGACTGGTCATCGAACCCGCGCAGCGAACTTACGCCGCCCAGCCGGTACTTTTCATTTTCAAAAATGTTGCGGGTAAAAAAGTATTTACCCTCTGCCGATGTTTTGATGGTATGCCGTGGAGCAAGCTTCCAGTACTTTTCTATAGACAGTGCGAGCCTGAACTGAAATGTTTTAAGACGGGTAGTATCGTATAAGAAACCAAAACTCTCTTTCCTTATCTCATCATACATATTTATCAGCTTGGTGTTGCGCTTTATCTGCTTAACACCCGCCGAGCCGCTTACGCGCAACACATAACCACTTACCGGGTTAAAGCGGTAGTTTAGTTTTTGTAAAAAGTATTCAAGAGCAAACTCGTTGGTAGATATGTCCAGGTTTTTGGGCAAGGTGCGCGCCGACCTTATGTAGGCCGTATCTATATTAGTGATGATGGTAATCTTCTGCCGCAACGATGCTTTAAGATAGTTGCTGCCCACAAACTGGTACTGCACACCATAGTCGCCATCTATATCTACGTACGATGTATCGCGCTTATACAACTGAAAGCGGGCATTGATACCTAAAGGCAAACCCAGCAGGTAAGGGTATACTACGCGCACATCCAGCTCCTGGGTTTTGGGTTGCAGCTTTTTCCATTGCAGATAAAACTCCTCGCCCACGCCAAACAAACTGAAGAGGTGAATACGCGCCTCGCCGGTTATTAAAAGTTTTTGGCCCGATGAGCCGGGCAGAAAGCCTAACAGAAAATCGAATTGACTTGATTTCTTATCTTTTAAAAACAGGTTAACCCTTGCTTTGCCATTTTGAAAAAGAACAGTATGCGGTTGTATAGCCTCTACAAACTGCAACTCATTTAGCCGCTGTTGAATTTTACGGATGTTGCTTTCGTTATAAGGCTTGCCTATTTTAATGCCCAGGTAGTTGCGCAGAAAAACCTTTTTGGTTTTTGTCTTGCCTTGTATCTGCAGCGAATCGTAGAGGATGGGTTCGTTTTTCTGCACAAACAGTTTGGCAGAGTACTGGTTGCCGTTGTAGGTAAAGCTATCCAGCCGCACGCTTGCAAAGGGGTAGCCGGTGTTTTCGCACTCACGCAAAACTTTTGCCTTTACCAGCTCGGCATCGGCCACCGGCATTTTCTTTTCGTTCAGCACGGTGTTCTTTACCCCTGCATTAGCCAGCAATGCCGGTTCTGCATTTCCTTTTTTAATTACAATGTTGTCAAACTTATCGCCTACATATATATAGGCTACTGTTTTGGTGGTGTCGCCGGTTATGCTGTCGATGGAGGCGGCGAAGTAACCAAAGGAGCGCAGCTTGTTAAATAAGTCGGTTACTTCGGTGCGCGCCTGTGTGGAATCTTTAAGGTGTGTGCGGTAGCTAAACTTCTTGGTAAAGAACTCAGCGGGCTTATCGCCGCTCTCTAGTTGCAGCACATGGTTCTTTTGGCCGAACGAAACGTTCAGCAAAAACAAAAAGAGCATGGTAAACCCAAATCGCATTAGTATTGACGAAGATAACGTGAAAGTGCATTTTGTATTTTAATTTGTGCGGCGTTACTCAACATTCCTATGGCAGGCATCTATATACATGTACCATTTTGCAAACAGGCCTGCCATTACTGCAATTTCTATTTCAGTACCTCGCTGGGCAATAAAGACAGGTTTGTGCAGGCCCTGCTTAAAGAAATTGAGCTAAGCAAGGAATACCTGGCCGGTGAAAACCTGGAAACCATTTACCTGGGCGGCGGCACCCCATCGCTTTTAACAGCTGCCGAAATTAAATCTATAATAGAACAGTTGGGCAGGTATCATGACTTAAGCAGTTTAAAGGAGTTTACGTTGGAGGCTAACCCCGATGACCTTACACCGGAAAAGATAAATGAGTTTAAAGAGTTAAAGCAATACGGCCTTAACAGGTTCTCTATCGGCATACAATCCTTTTTTGATGAAGACCTGAAATACATGAACCGGGCGCACAACTCGGCAGAGGCGCTTAGTGCTGTGAAGCGCGTGCAGGATGCCGGCTTTGAAAAAATAACCCTGGACCTTATTTATGGCACCCCTACTATGAATGATGAACGTTGGTTGCAAAACCTGGAGACGGTATTTGCCTTGAACGTGCCGCACGTATCATCGTATGCTTTAACAGTAGAGGACAAAACATCTTTACAGAAAAGGATAAGCAAAGGAGAGTCGCGGCCTGTGGATGAAGAGCAAAGTGCCCGGCAGTTTAAAATACTGATGGAGCAGATGCGCGCACATGGTTACGAGCAATACGAAATTTCGAATTTTGCCAAACCCGGGAGATACGCCGTGCACAACACTAACTATTGGTTTGGTAAAAAATATTTAGGCCTTGGCCCATCGGCACATTCGTTTAATGGTAGCAGCCGAAGGTGGAATGTAGCCAACAACATCGCCTATATTAATAGTATAAACGAAGGCAAACTCCCGTTTGAAGAAGAAATATTAACTCCGGCGCAGCAAACCAACGAAAAGATAATGACTGCCCTGCGCACGCAATGGGGCTTGCAAATTAGTGAATGCGGAACCCGGAATGCGGAATTGATACAGAACAGCCTTAAAGATATAGATGAAGCACATTATACTTTGATAGATGGTGTGTTGAAGCTGACCGAGGAAGGTAAATTCTTTGCCGATGCTATTGCGGCGGAGTTGTTTGTGGATTAAATTATAAAATATGCTTTTTTACGATTTAGAACCAGAAGTGCCGGGAGGTCTTGGCGATAATACATTAATCAATGTAAGTGTTCATCCTCCCATTGTTTCTTTCCTCCATATTGTTTTCGATGGCTGGCAGGGTGACGAATTGTTAGAAATTTTTCCGGCATTTCTTATGTCTGCTACTTTATGTGATGAAATTTTGCAACAAAAATTTGTTGGTTATGAGATAAAGGATTGCTTGGTTGAGAAGTCGGAACAGTTTATGGAGTTTTATCCTGATGTTTTGATTCCAAACTTTAAATGGTTAGTGGTTATCGGCAGAAATGGGGATGACTTTTGCTTATCGTATGAAAACAAATTACGTATTTCGGAAAGAGTACTTACTCTTCTGCGAAGACATCATCTTAAACATTGCGACATTATAGAAGTAAAACTCTAAATCGCCTTCTCTACCTCCACTCAAACGTTTTAATCATCTGCTCAAGATCCTGCTTTACAAAATCGAGCACCGGTGCTATGCTATCAGCATTAGGCTGGCTGTAAAAGTATAAAGCTCCGCGGATGAAGTGCTTATTGCTATCGGTAAGGAAAAACTGCACGTTGCTGGCAGCATCGCCGCCCAGGTCGTAAAGTAAACCGCCGCTGCCCTGATTGGTTTTTAGTCTTACTTCATCTATATAGTTGGCTTTTTTGGTATGCTTAAAGGCCAGTTTGTGCGCATCTTCTACCAGGCGCTCCAGTTTCATAGTGTCGTTAATGTCTTTGTAAGTAAGGTTGATAACACCATTCAAACTAGGGAAATGAACATTGAGCCAGCACTGGTCGCTCTTTAATGTCTGGCCGAAGTATGTGCTATCGCGCATTACTTTAGTATACACCGGCTTCTCAAATTTAAAGGGGCAGCCTTCCGGTTCGTACAATTCGTATTTTCTTTCAGGGTATATAACCCGTGGGTAGGCTTTGGCCTTGGGTGTGTAATCGCCGTGGCAACTACTTAGCAACAGCGCACATATTATGGGCAATAAAATCACATTGGCTGTTTTCTGCCATCTGCCATCTGCTAACTGCCAACTGTTACGCCTCATTTGTAATTTTTACTTTCTCAATTCTGTTATTAATTACCGATATAATGGTAAACTTATAGTGCAGCACTTTCAGCTCTTCGCCGTTCTTTGGTATGCGTCCGGCTTTTTCAAGGGCCAGCCCTGCCAGTGTTTCCGACTCACCTTTTACTTCATCAAAGGTATCTATGTCTATTTCCATTAAGCGGCAGGCATCAACTAATTGTGTTTTTCCATCAAACAAAAAGTTTTTGTCGTCCAGCTTTTTAAATCCGCTATCGCTGGCTTCGTCAAACTCGTCGGTAATATCGCCAACTACTTCTTCCATTATATCTTCCAGTGTAATTACACCACAGGTGCCACCGTATTCATCTACTACCACGGCCAGGTGCTTGCGGTTAACCTGTATTTCGCGCAGCAGGTCGTCTATCTTTTTTGTTTCGGGCACAAAGAACGGTTCGCGCACCATGCTCTGCCAGCCAAAGGTATCGTCCTGGTTAAGGTGCTCTATCAAATCTTTAATATTCAATACGCCTACCACATTATCCGGGTTTTCCTTATACACCGGGTAGCGGCTGTAGCCGTTTTCCTTTATATAGGTCATTAACTCAGTAAATGTAAAATCGTAGTCTATGCTGGCTACCTCGGTGCGTGGGCGCATGGCCTGCTTTACCATTATGTTTCCAAAATGCACAATGCCTTTTAGCAACTTGGCATCCTGTTTCGATTCTTTTTTCTCTACTGTAATTTCTATCGCCTTGTTTATCTCTTCAATATCAATTTCGGCGTTATACTTTTTCAGGCGCTTCTCAAGCACCTTGGTAGATTCTACCAATACAAAGTTAACCGGTTCAAAAATTCGCATCAGCCATTGAAATACGTTGCTTACAGCGCGTGCTATTTTTACTTTATTGTGCGTGGCATATACCTTAGGGGTGGCCTCGCCAAACAGAACCAATAAAAATGTAACCACTATTACGTTCCACAAAAACTCGAGCAGGTAATCGTGTATTACAAATGTGCCGATAGTAAAATCGTGAAAGTTGAACATACGTTTGGTAACGTAGTAGGATGTAACTACCACGCCAATGTTTACAAGGTTATTGCCAATAAGTATGGTAGAAAGTAAGTAGCGGGGGCGGGCAAGTAATTTGGCCACACGGTTTTCGGCGGCATCTTCACTATCGCGCAGGGCATCTATTTCGGCATTGCTGAGCGAAAAAAATGCAATCTCGCTGGCCGACATAAAGGCTGAGCCCATGATAAGAACAAGGATAATTACATTGGCAATAAACACGGCCGTAGTGGGCGCGTTAACCAGCGATTGTAGAAGTATAAAGTGTGTACTGACCGGACCGTCCATGTATGGGGAGTGCTTTTAGTAAGCAGAGAACAAAATTATTTTCTGCTTGCTAAAAGCGGCTTAATTAAAATGGTAAATCATCATCGGCACCCGATGAAGTGTTGGCAGGAGCTTCTTCGTTAAATGAAGAATTGCTGTTAGATGATGAAGAATAATTGCCACTGCTGCTACCGCCACCGCCAGAACTATCTTTTTTGCTATCCAGCATTTTAAATGTTTCGGCTACTATTTCGGTAATGTATTTTTTGTTGCCGTCCTTATCGTCGTAAGAGCGGGTCTTTATTTTGCCTTCTACATGAATCAAGCTGCCTTTTCTCAAATACTTTTCGGCTACCTCGGCCAGCTTGCGGGTAGGTATTTTAATGTTGTGCCAATCGGTTTGCTCTACTTTATTTCCCTGTTTGTCTTTATAGCTGTCGTCGGTGGCCAGTGTAAACTCTGCAATAGCGTTATCGTTCGAAAAATGCTTAATCACCGGGTCTTTACCTAAGCGCCCGATAAGAAATACCTTATTAATCATGACTTGTAATTTTTAATAGTGAATGCCTAAAGTAAGCAGTTTTCAAACATCAACAATCAAAAGGCCAACTATTTTTTGAATTAACAGGGTGTTCTGGTAGTTTGTTTCTCACAGAAGGCACTGAAAACACAGAATTTGTGATTCACTCTTTTGCCTTTTTCTGTGTAGTCTGTGGTTTCTGCGAGAGATTTAATACTTAGAAGTTTAGCCCCTGCTGCTGCAAAAACTCATGAATTGTTTTAGGGAAAGCATATTTATTCAAATCCTTCAGCTTTACTTTTTGCAAGCCCTTAGGTTTAAATGATTTAAAATCAGCCAGTTCTATTTCTACAAACCGGAAATGAATTTTTCGGTGCGAAAGAAGCTGTGCTATCTCTTTAGAATAAGATTTGATTTCGAACTCTGCCGTGCCAATGGCTTCGGCAATCTGTTTATGAAAATCTTTCTTTATAGGTTTAGGTGTTTCTAAAAGTGGTAACTGGTAGAGGTTTTGCCAGATATCGCTGCTTGTGCGTTTTTCTACTAGCAGCTCGTTTTTACTCTTTATATATAGATAGGTAAAGTAGCGGGGCAAAATTTTAGTCCGCTTTTCGCGGTAGGGTAGCTCGCTTACAAGCCCGAGTTGGCGGGCAAAGCATATTTTGTTGAGCGGGCAGGTATCGCATTTAGGGTTTTGGGGTGTGCAAACTACAGCGCCAAAGTCCATAATGGCCTGATTATAAGCGCCCGGCTCGTTGGCGTCTATCAGTTCCTGCGCCAGTTGGGCAAATTGTTTTTTGCCGGCAGTGGTGTCAAAGGGTGTTTCTATACCAAACACCCGCGATAACACGCGGATGACATTGCCATCTACCACCGCTTTTTTCTCATCAAACGCAAAAGAGGCGATAGCCGAGGCGGTATAATCGCCCACGCCCTTCAGCTTTACCAGTTCATCAAAGGTATTGGGGAATATGTCTTTAAAGTTTTGGTGGATGTTTTTGGCAGTTTGGTGCAGATTGCGCGCGCGGCTGTAATAGCCCAGGCCCTGCCACAGCTTCATTACTTCGTCTTCTTTGGCCAGGGCCAGCTGTTTTACCGTAGGGTATTTGGTTTTAAACCGTACAAAATATGGTAAGCCTTGCTCTACCCGGGTTTGCTGCAAAATAATTTCGCTCAGCCATATATAATAGGGGTTCTTCTCTCCCTTCCATGGCATTTGGCGGGTGTTTTTTTCTTTATTCCAGGTAAGTAAAAGGCGGGTAAAGGCTGTATTCATTAAGGCTGCAATAATAGCATAGGTTGCTATTGCCTAACAATCTTCTTTTCAATTAGTTCGCTATCAATCACCACGTTTAGAGAATATACGCCTTTGGGTATTTGGCCCACATCTATCTTTTCAATGGCGTTTGGCTTGCCGGTTTTAGTACAAACCACCTGCCCAAGCATGTTGCAAATAGAGTATTGTACAGATTTTATACCCGGAGAGTTCAACTCAATAAAGAGGTCATTGGTAAACGGATTGGGGTAAACGGAAATCTCTCTATCTTTTATACCATCTACAACCGAGGTATATCCTAAAAGGACGTGATTGCCAGGAGTGCCACTACATGCAAAATCCATAATAATCGGACTTAAGTAATCGTTGCCACCGCTAAGACAACAACCTCTATTTTGAAATTGAACCCAGGCGAATAATGTGTCGTTATCCTTAGGTATCATTATACCAAAAAATGCCGGGGAATCAGAAGGAAGAAAATTGCCATTTATGGAATTATCCGATCCTGCATGAATATATTCATATGAGAGAACCGTGTCGTCCCAGTTTGTTCTATAGATATCTATTGTATCGCGATAAATAAATTTATTTGCAATTTTATAAAGTGAAGAGTCTGGCCCGGGTCCAACACTGTAGCCTAAAACATTGTTGTAAGAAATTAGCGATCCATTTAAACCCAGCAACTCATTTCGCTTGAACGTATACCCACCCCATTTTTGGTGATGTGTAAAAATTAAATCCCGAATACCGTCGCCATCCACATCAATCATCATAGATCCCGTGATAGTCTCGCCCCAATCTGCAGGATAATCGCTTTTGTATGTTAAAGGAGGCTGTGCATCCGGTATGTAGTCGGTATAGCGTGTATTAAAAGAATCGCCCGCCAAAATATAGCTTGTCTGGGCAAAACAGGGTAGGGAAAAAATAAAAACTATAACGAAATGTAGATATTTCATCAAACCGAAAGTAACAGATTAAATGCATTAAGTTTTTGTTTGAAAGAATAATTTACCACCTTTATGCAGATTTCGGATTTAATAGTGTTAACCCTTACAAACCATTATTTATGAGAAAAGTAGACATAGTAAGCAAGATAGCAGACGCTACAGGGGTGCCCAAAACAGACGTGCTGATTACACTGGAGGCTTTCTTTAAAGAAGTGAAGGACCAGGTGAAAGAAGGAGAAAACGTGTATGTGCGTGGCTTTGGAAGTTTTATTGCTAAGAAAAGAGCACAGAAGGTAGGGCGTATAATTACGCGGGGCGAGAGCATTATAATACCTGAACACTATATACCAGCGTTTAAGCCTGCCAAAGTATTTATGGAGCAGGTAAAAAACGGCTATAAACCAGGCCCCGGCGAAGGCCCCAAGCCGCCGGTAGAGGATGAAGAATAGTTTAGTATTATAGAAATAGAAATTTAGAATAGGTTTGCGGCAGGTTCGCAAACCTATTTTTTTGTACCCAACCGTTTAAAAGGTATTTTTTTAAAATGACACGTGATCAAGGAATAATAATTGGTGCCTGCGCGGTGCTTTGCATAGGTATTTACCTGTTTGCCGATACTAAAAAGCCCGCTAAAGAAAAGCCTGCCGATGTGGCGGCGGCCCAGGGCGATGGCCACCAGCACGAGGCAGAAGCCGAAGTGCTGGATATAGAAACTTATATAAATGAGGTAAATACCCAGATAACCGATAAGGCCGTAGCCGAAAAGGTAAAAGCATTGACCCAAACGGGCGATTACAAGGCTCTTTTGCAGGAATATCAAAAAATAGATAAGCCATTGGCAATAGCCTATTTTTCGGTAAAACTGGCTGAAAAGGAAGGAAAACCGGAGGCTTATGTAAGTGCCGGAAACTATAGCACCATGCTAATGCAAACCGCGCCGGACGTAAAAGCAAGGAACTATTTGAGCCAAAATGCCATAAAAGCGTACGAAAAAGCGGTAGAAATGGACTCTGCCACCGATAATAAGATACGACTGGCGGGTGCCTACATGGAGGGCGGCACCGCACCTATGCAGGGGGTGAGCATATTATTAGATGTGGTAAAGCAGGATTCTACCAATATAGATGCCTTGCTTATGCTGGGCCGTTTTGGGATAATTTCGGGACAATACGATAAAGCCATTGCGCGCTTAGAAAAAATTTTATATTTGCGCCCTCAAAATTCCGAAGCGCTGCTGTTGATGGCTGAGGCCTACAATGGCAAAGGGGACAAAACAAAAGCAATAGAATTGCTGGAGAGATGTAAAAAATCGGTGAGTAGCCCCGATGCGAAAAAGGAGATTGAGAAATATATAGAGAGTATTAGAAAGCCTAACGGCTAAATATTAAGAAACAAATAAATAACGAGCCATGCCTTGCGGAAAAAAGAGAAAACGTCATAAGATTGCTACCCACAAACGCAAAAAGCGTTTAAGAAAGAACCGTCACAAGAAGAAGTAAATTCTTCTATGCGTTGATGCGCGGGTGCCTTCACTCACCCGCGCATCGCATAACGCTTTACACTTTCCTTTCCTTTACCGGACCTACCTTACCGATTATTACATGCACCTGGCCAGCGCCGGGCAAAAACATTTATTGTGAATAAAGAACTGATTATTAACTCGGGCGCCGAAGGTATAGATATTGCCTTGCTCGAAAACAAGCACCTGACGGAGTTACACCAGGAGCGAACGACCAACCAATTTACCGTAGGCGATATTTACCTGGGTAAAATAAAAAAAGTAATGCCCGGCCTGAACGCCGCATTTATAGAAGTAGGCCACGAGAAAGATGCCTTTTTGCATTACACTGACCTAAGCCCCGATATCCGCTCGGTAATGAAATTTGCCGGCCTGTGTATAGGGGGCAGCCTGCCGCCCGAGCAGATGCTGAACAACTTCGAAATTCAAAAACAGATTGTAAAAACCGGCAACGTAAAAGAAGTACTGCAAAACAAAAACAGTTTGCTGGTGCAGATTTTAAAGGAGCCTATAAGCACCAAAGGCCCTCGTCTTACCTGCGAAATATCGCTGGCCGGCCGGTTTTTAGTGCTTGTGCCGTTTAACGATTCGGTAGGCGTATCTAAAAAAATAGATTCGGCCGACGAGCGCAAGCGCCTGAAAGTATTGGTAGAAAGCCTGAAGCCTAAAAACTTTGGTGTAATAGTACGCACGGTAGCCGCCGGCAAAAACGCCGCCGAACTACACCAGGATTTGCTGACCCTGCAAAACAAATGGCAGGAGATGATGCGCAACCTTAAAAATGCGCAACCGGTAACTAAAGTACTGAGCGAAGAGAGCAAAACCACCGGTATACTCCGCGATTTGCTTTCGCCCCAGTTCAACAAAATAGTAACTAACGATGCTAAACTGGAGAAGGAAATATCGGAATACCTGGCCCGCGTAGCACCCGAGAAAAAAGACATAGTGCAGCGCTACACTGGTAATGTACCTATGTACGATCACTTTGGTATTACCAAGCAGATTAAAGCATCGTTTGGCAAAACGGTGAACATGCCTAACGGCAGCTATATTATTATAGAGAAGACCGAAGCCTGCCATGTAATAGATGTAAACAGCGGCCACCGCAGCACTATGGATGGCAACCAGGAGAGCAATGCCCTGAAAGTGAACATGGAGGCCGCCGAAGAAATTGGCCGCCAGTTGCGCCTGCGCGATTTGGGCGGTATTATCGTTATCGATTTTATCGACATGAAAAGCCAGGAAAACAAAAAGGCTTTGCAAATGCACATGAAGGATATAATGGATAGCGACCGCGCTACACATACCATTCTGCCGCTAAGCAAGTTTAACCTGATGCAGATAACGCGCGAGCGTGTGCGCCCCGAAATAAACATAGCTACTACCGAGGCCTGCCCTACCTGCGGCGGCACCGGCGAAATAACATCCTCATTGCTATTGCTGGATGAAATTGAAAGCGACCTTACACACCTGCTTACCACGCATGCTAAACTTACGCTGTACTGCCACCCTATAGTGGGTGCGTACCTGCGTAAGGGTTTCCCATCACTACGAACCAAGTGGTTCCTGAAACACAAAAAATGGATATCGATACAAGCCAGCGAAAACCTGGGTATGACCGATTACAAATTTTTTGATGATAACGATGAAGAGATAAAGATTGATTAAAGCTAAAAGAGCCGGAGCCTAAAAACTCCGGCTCTTTTGTTTTATAATGGTTGTTAGCTAATATTATTACAGAAACAAGTAAATCATCAACCTTTGATAACAGTTACAACCCGTCCTATTACCGATAACGAAAAGCAATTGCTAATGCAGCGGTTGCCAGGAATTTACAGTAAGGTAGAAGGCTTTTTTATGAAGCTCATCCCCGTTGTTTTGGTTTTGCTTGCTCCTCTTCTTATATACGATAAATACTTTCCAGTTCCTTCAAATATTCAGGCTGTGTATTGCATATTAATTGTAATACTAGCGATAGGCATTACCATTTGGCTCACAATAAAATGGGAGGGCGGGTTAAGCAATGCAAAACAAATTGCCGCTATTGATAGTGCCTTAATTGAAATTTTTAATGTAAAAACATCAAGAGCAATTGAACGCGAAGACCCTGAAGATTTCGGCCCTGCTTACTATCTTGAAGTGTTAGAGAATGGAAAACCTAAAACACTGTTTTTATGGGGCCAATATTTTGATGAACTTGAAGAAGCGCAGTTTCCTAATACCGAATTTGAATACACCAGAGTAAAACGTAATGGTGAGTTTATCAGTTTTGTAACGCTGGGTAAATACTTTCAACCAGAAAGAATACTACCGCCTTTTGCGGAAGAGGTTTGGAAAAATGATGGCTGCCCCAGCGATGGCCAAATTCTGAACCTCATGTTTGATGAAGTAAAATAAACCTCAGCCTTTCGGTTGTGCAAATACCTATATCTTTGTAGCTGTAAACTATCAGCTATGGTAAAAAATCTACTTTGTATTTTATGCGCCTTATTGTTTTGGGTTAATAATGCACTAGCTCAATTTTGTTCCGATGTAGTATACCCCGCTACTACTACCTATTATACTCCGGCAGCTGGTTATTGTACCCTGCCCATACCCGATACACCGGTATACCTGGTTGCTCTTAGCCCCGCCCAATATGATACTGCTATAGGTTGCGGGGCCTGTATGCAAATTACCGGCAATAAAGGAAGTATAATAGGACAGGTGGGCGACTTATGCCCTTCTTGTACAGGTTATAATCTTGATATTAGTGCAGATGCGGGCCTGCTGCTTGATTCCATTCAGGGCATTAGCAACATACAATGGCACTATGTGGGCTGTCCTGTCAACGGACCGGTAAAATTTGCCTACCAGGGGTCGAACCCATATTACATAAAGGTACAGGTGCGCAACCATCGCTACCCTATTAATAAAGTAGAGGTAAGAGGAAATTCGGGTGTGTTTATGCAGCTGCCTAAAACCATGGATAATTTTTTTAGCAGCACCTGGCCAAGTGGCCCCGAGAACGGCCCTTACGATTTTAGAATTACCAATGTACTGGGCGATACGATTCTTGAAACCGGCATACCGCTGCTGACCAATAATGACAGTGTATTTAGCGGTGCTCATCAATTTCCGGTTTGCATAAACGAAATTAACGGTATAACAACACCTTTCAAAACCAAATCGCAGGTAGAGATATTAAACAGTTCAGCTAATACACTTTCAGTTTTTAACCATAATAACTACAGTATAGATTATCAGGTGCTGGATGTATTGGGACGAAACATAGCAGCCGGCAATTTATCAGGTATTTCACAACAGTCTTTATCCCTTCAGCAGGGCGGCGTTTATATAGTTAGATATACAGCCCCGCAGTTTGGCACACAGGCTAAGCGGGTGATGGTTAGATAAGGCTGGCAAACCTCCACACATCCTCAAAGGTATTATACAACGGCACCGGTGCTACGCGTATAACATCCGGTTCGCGCCAGTCGGCTATTACGCCGGCTTTACTTATCTTTTCAAATAGCTGTTTGCCATTAGCTTTTGTCTGTATCGATAGCTGGCAACCTCGGTGCTCCTTTACGGCGGGGGTAATTATTTTGTATTCACCGTTGTCTTTCGTCCGTTGTCCGCCGTCGGTCAATAGCCAATATAGGTAACCGGTAAGTAACTCCGATTTTTTGCGCAAGGCGGGTAATGTTGCTTTGTCAAATATTTCGAGCGATGCTTTATGCGCAGCCATGCTAAGTATAGGCGCATTGCTTATCTGCCAACCGGCTGCACCGGTTTGTGGCACAAAATTCTTCTGCATTTTAAACCGCGTCTTTTCATCGTTGCCCCACCAGCCTGCTAAGCGGGGTAGTGATGAATTGTTAGCGTGGCGTTCATTTACAAACACACCACTCACCCCACCGGGGCCGCTGTTAAGGTATTTGTAACTGCACCAGGTAGCAAAATCAATACCCCAATTATGCAACTGTAACTCAACATTACCAATAGCATGTGCAAGGTCAAGCCCGATAGTTATGTTGTGTGTTGCGCATACTGCTGCAATCTTGGGTATCTCAAATAACTGACCGGTATAGTAATTTACCACACTTAGCATTACCAGTGCCAGTTCGTCTTTATGCTCTTCTATCTTCGATATTATATCTTCTGTGCGCAGGGTTACTTCACCTGCGCGCGGCATTACTTCTACTATGCAGTCTTCGGGGTTTAAACCATGCAGACGAATCTGCTGTTCTATAGCGTAGTAGTCCGATGGAAATTCATTCGCCTCTACCAGTATTTTATTTCTCTTTCCTTCTGGGCGGTAGAAAGATATCAGCATCAGGTTAAGGTTAACCGTTAGCTGGTTCATTACTACTACTTCGCTTTTATCGGCACCTACCAATCGCCCTATCGATTCTGAAAAAAAGTGATGGTAATACAGCCAGGGATTTTTTCCATGCAGGTGGCCTTCTACTCCCAAATTGCGCCAGTCTTCCAGCTCAACTTTCAGGTGGTCTTCAACTGTTTTTGGCTGCAAGCCCAGTGAGTTACCGCATAGGTAAATAGCATCTTTGCCATCTACCTGTGGTATGTAAAATTGCTGGCGGAAATCTTTAAGTGTATCCTTCTCATCGAGCGAGCGGGCAAATTTTAAGGTATTTTCGAAGGTCATAATTTGGTATAAGGCTGTTATGATGGCATGACTAAGCAAAGCCTGCGGAAAGCAGGTCATGCTATCATTATTAACGCCACCAATAATAGTAAAAGTAGCCCAGATAAGTAGAGTAGTCATGGCATGACTATAGCTTTGCTCGGGGCTTTGCTTAGTCGTGCCATGACCGAGCGCTTCTTCGATAATGTGTTAATCAGCAAATATCCGTTTAGCCTCTCCCTCGTCCAAATCTTTGTATTGGTTTGCAAAATCATACTTGTGGTTAATATCGGCCAATTCAAACAATAACTTCTTATTACAAATTCCATTATCACCAGTATTTAAATACTCATTTAGAGAAGAGAATTTCCAATCATTGGTTTTAGATGTAAGGTTTGCTTTTAATGGATTATTGTGAATATAGTTGAAGCATGTAAGTATATCATTTCTTGTAGGCAGCAATTTCGATTTTGCATTTTGTTGAAACAAAGAACCGGTAAATTGTTGCTGTTTTTGCATAGCGCGTGCATAGGAGCGAAGCAATACGGCGGTTGCTTTAGAAAACCCCGAAGCGTACATATTTTTGTTGCTTTCAGTTAGGATTGTAGACGACTTAATTTCTATCAGCCAGTGAAAATGATTCGGCATTAAACAATAGGCCAGGATATTAGCGTGGGGCAACAACTCCTTTTCCATCTTCCTTAAAAAATACAAATAGTTGGCATCAGAAAAGAAAATGGTTTTTTGCTGATTGCCGCGGCTATATACATGAAATACGTTGCCGTCTGATAGTTCCATTTTGTTCGTTTTATTGAAATTCATGGCTTGACTTCAGCCTGGTTCGTCCCCGACCTAGTCGTGCCATGATGACACTTTGCCATTTGATGGTATGACTAAGCAAAGCACAGAGCCAGGCAAGTTCATGCCATCAATAAATTTATTTCATAAAAGCCTTCTTATCCAGCTTCAACCAATCAAGAGCATTTTTATAAAGCAGCTTGTCCTTTATTTTTTTCGAGATATCCATGGATTCAATCTCTGCGCCTGGCACGGCTTCGCCCAGCGGAAAAGGATAATCGCTGCCGCAGCATATTTTGTCATCGCCTATCAGGTCCATTACGTATTGTAAGAACTTAGTATCGTGTATCAGCGAGTCCACATAAAAATGGCCGAGGTATTCGCGTGGGTTTACGTTGTTGTCTAATGCTGTTAAGTCGGGGCGCACTTTAAAGCCCTGCTCTACACGGCCCACGGTAGAGGGGAAAGAACCACCACCATGCGCAAAGGCCACGCGCAGCTTAGGAAAGCGGGCAAACACACCACCAAATATCATAGAGCAGATAGCACGCGATGTTTCGGCGGGCATGCCCACCAGCCATGGCAGCCAATACTTGCTCATCTGCTTGGTGCCCATCATATTCCACGGGTGAACAAAAATAGCTAAGTCGAGCGCCTGTGCTGCTTCATAAATAGGAAAAAACTGAGGCTCGTTCAGGTTTATATCGTTTACGTTGCTGCCTATCTCTACACCCACCAGGCCTAGTTTTTTACAACGCTCTAGTTCTTTAATCGCCAGGTCGGCGTTCTGCATGGGTATGGTGCCCAGCCCTATAAATTTTTTAGGGTAGCGCTCTATTATCTCTGCAATGTGATCGTTCAAAAAGCGCGATACATCCAGGCAGTGCTCCGGTTTGGCCCAGTAACTAAACAATACCGGTATAGTAGATAACACCTGTACATCTACTTTGGTATGCTTGCACTCGTGAATACGCGTTTCGGCATCCCAGCAATTACTCTGTATCTCGCGGAAAAACTCATCGTCTTTCATCATCCGCGCGCAGCAAGGCTTGTGATGGTCGAGGTGAATGAAGCCCGGATAGCCGAATTTCTCGCTCCAGCGGGGCAGGTGTTCGGGTATGATGTGCGTGTGTATATCAATCTTCATTCAGCCCAAATATAAAATTGATTTGAGAACGAAAGCTGGTATGTGCATTGCTAATTACTGTACAATGGTACTGCACTGGTAGGTCTGCCCGCTAAAGTTGTAATACAATTGAAAAGTAACGCGGCGGTTTGCCTTATCATAGGTGCCTTGTCCGTATACACTGGAACCACCACAGGATTGCTCGTTTATCTCAATAATATTGCCTTCATTATTGGTATCGGTGCGTATAAATGCAGTTACACTACTGCAATATCCGCCCATCAGGCCGGTAATAACTAACTCGTTGGCATTGCCACCGCTGGAAGTAATAGATACCAGGTTGGTATTAAATGGAGGGGCCCCGTTACAGTTTTCAGATGCAAAATTGTTAAGGTTGTAATATTTATCGGCGCTTCTTGTAAGACAGTCTGTTCCCTCATAACCATCGGGGCAATAGCAGTTACCCTGATAACAGTTAGTTCCGTTGGCACAAACAACATCATTGCAGCTTTGCCTGTCGCACGACGAAATAGTTATGAGCAATGCCGCAACTAAAAATATTTTTGCCATCTCCTTTATCATGATGTTCAATTTTTGGTAGGGCTAAAATAAAACAAGCAAGCAAACACCCATGAGAACTTTTCTTTTTTTGGCATTAACACTTTCGGGCCTGATAACTACCGCCCAATTACCGGCATTTAGTGCTGCCGACCAGCCCGAGGCACCGGACTACTCTCTGGAGAAAAACTGGAGCACTTTGCCATTTCGCACCGATGCGGCAGATAGAATCCCCAAAAGCGAACAATGGATAAGCGATTCGCTGAAAGATGTGGACGTATTTTTTGTTTATCCCACCATCTACCTTAAAGGCAAAACATGGAATGCAAACCTGGCAAACAAGAAACTGAACAAGCGCATTGACAGCAAACCGGTACGCTACCAGGCGGGAGTGTTTAATGCCAGTGCCCGTGTATACACACCGCGCTACCGCCAGGCTATACTCAAATCTTTTTCCGATTCGGTAGATGGCCCTAAAGCACTCGCTTTTGCTTATGATGATGTAAAGCGCG
>DATGWP010000070.1:0-21000 GCA_035299425.1 Chitinophagales bacterium
GGCCTTTTCTGGGTGCCAATGCCCGGTGGCAATGCTACCTCGCCGGCAATTACTTCTATCACTACTAATATTGGCACAGTAGCCGTTTCCAACTTCTATCTGCAAACAGATTTACAAAACATGGGGCAGGCAGCTCAAAACCCTAACAATACAACCGTACCCGACATTTGCCTGGCTTTGGTGGATAATACGGTTTTAATTGCCAGCGCCACCAGCGGCACTATTACAAATTACTTTTTTGAAGTAACAGAGGTAGACCAAAACGGAAACTATCAAGGCGGAGGATATACCGGTAACTGGTATAGTGCTGCTAACTTTACGCCATCATGGTGGGGCATTACCAACCATACAAGTATAATCTTTGAGCACAACAAATACTACAACATTAAACTTGCAGTACAAGGGCCGTGTAACTCATGGGATGAGAAAAGCATAAGGATACATGTAGTACCTGACCTGACCGGCCGGTTTACACTTTATAACACAACCAACACTTTTCAGGCCATATCACCAAGCGCCGGGTTTAATGGCTGGAAAGGGTTTATCTGCAGCGGTGGCACCTCTGTAATTAAATTTGACAATACAACCTTTGCAGCAAATGCTTCAACCATTTACAGGGTGCATATTACCGAGTATAATCCTAATACTATGCAAATAATAGGTACAACTCATACAACACCGATATTACAGGCAAGCTATTTTGATGGGCCTGACCGTACGCTACAATCTATTTTAGATCTTATGCCTTTTACCATGCAATCGCTGCACTACTACCAGCTTAGGTTAGAAGCCGGCAGTACCTGCAAATATGATGAGGGTGGAGTATTATGGTTTGTACCGCTGGGAACATGCAAAACAGATGAAACCGGCGCAGCAGAAGAAACTGCAAAAGAAGAGAGCAGCCCAACCGGTGTAGAAGAAGTGAATGCCCTAAGCGATATCTCCCTTTTCCCTAACCCGGCCAACTCAAACCTTAATATAGTTACAGCTATAGAAGGTAATATAAACTTTACTATTTACGACCTCAATGGCAGATTGATGCAAAGCGGCAACTTTAGTATGTCGTCAGTATTAAATGTCTCATCCTTTGCCTCGGGTGTTTACCAGGTAGAACTGACAACCAAAGACGGGAACAGGATTAACAGGAAATTCATTAAACAGTAAACGGAGCATTGTTTAAAAGCACAATCCCAAATTCAGGGTTTAAACCCTGGGTTTGGGATTGTGCTTTTATCCTGTTTCATTCCAACCTCTTCTGCGGGCCTGCTGCTTTGAGCTATGCAACGGCAAACCCTTAACAAACCAGTATGTTCAACTCCAAATCAACATACAGCATTACCTGTTTTTGGTAAAATCTTATTTCTCCGACCTCCCCCCCTGCACCACTTTCCCAAAATTGCATTTCATAATCAGCACTTTATAAAATTTGCGTGCACCACTTTTCATTTTTCACTCATTTGGTGCAACAATATAGCTGAGGATTCGCAATGCCGTCCTTCGCCCTAAGCCTGCTCAAAGCAACTCGGCGCACCGTGTCAGCCACCTCGCAGATTATCCTTATCTTCGCACACTCAAATAAGACCCATGCGCGCCTTAGGCATACTAGATAAAATGAAAACCGGCTACGTAAACCCGGTGCAGTACTTTCTGCAGTTAGGAGAAGACAGGATTGCCGTAAACGACCTCATTGGCCAGAACATCCGCCTGAACTGGACAGGCCGTATCTTCTGCACTGTATGTAGCAGAAAGATAAACAAAAGCTTTGGTGAAGGTATGTGCTACGATTGTTTTAGCAATGCCCCCGACAACTCAGAGTGCATTCTGCGCCCCGAGCTATGCCAGGCCCACCTGGGCAAAGGCCGCAACCCCGAGTGGGAAACTAAAAACCACATGCAAACACACTACGTGTACCTGGCACTAACCAACTCGGTTAAAGTAGGCGTAACCCGCGGCGACCAGATACCCACCCGCTGGATAGACCAGGGTGCTCACAAGGGCATCATTATAGCCGAAACACCCTACCGCCAGCTGGCAGGGGTTATAGAGGTAGCACTGAAAGACCACCTGAGCGACAAAACCAACTGGCAACGTATGCTTAAGAATGAGCTGGCGCAGAACATTGAACTGCTGGCAGAAAAGAACCGCGTGTTCGACCTGCTGCCCGAGCAATACCGCCAGTACCGCTCAGTAAACGATGAGATTGTAGAACTGATATACCCGGTACTGAACTACCCTATCAAAGTTACCTCGCTATCCTTCGAAAAGATGCCATCGATAGAAATGAAGCTGACCGGTGTGCGGGGACAGTATTTTATATTTGAAGGCGGCAGTGTAATAAACATCCGCAGCAAAAGCGGCTACGAAGTAGAGCTTATAGCGTAATACTTTTGTACTCTTCTGTTCACTCGTATTTAACCTTGTATTTCTGTATTCTATGTTTCTATGTGGTAAAATGTATTCTGTATTTGTATTCTTCTGTTCTCTCCTATAACTATGTGGTTAATCAATTTTGTATTTTAACTCGTTCAACACAATGACCCAATACGACAAACTCTGGAACTACTACAACCCCGCCGAAACAGAAACCAAATTCCGCGAGGTGCTGCAAGAGACATCACCGGATAAAAACCTTTCTGAACACCTGCAGTTGCTTACCCAGTTGGCCCGCACGCAAAGCCTGCAGCGAAAGTTTGATGAGGCACATAACATACTCGATACGGTTAGCCCACAGCTACCGGCGCAGACCGAAATAGCGCATGTGCGCTACTACCTGGAGCGTGGCCGCACCTTCAACAGCGCCGGCGATAAGCGCAATGCCGAAGTATGTTTTACCAAAGCATACGAACTGGCCAAAGAGGTGGGAGAAGATGGCTACGCTGTAGATGCCCTGCACATGCTGGCTATAATAGCACCACCTGATGAGGCTATTGCACTAAATGAAGAAGCGATTGTGCTGTCCGAAAGTTCGGCCAACCAACAGGCTAAAAACTGGTTAGGCTCTCTATATAACAATCTGGCCTGGGGTTATTTCGATTTAGGCCAATACGAAAAGGCGCTGAGCATATTTCTGCGTGCCCTGCAATGGCGCGAAGAGAAAAAGTCACCACACGAGATATTCCTGGCCAAGTGGAGCGTAGCCCGTACCCTGCGCGCGCTCAACCGTATAGACCATGCCCTTACTATTCAGTTAGGCTTGTTTGAGGAAGCCGCCAGCAACGGCGATAATGATGGCTACGTGCACGAAGAATTAGGCGAGTTATTCCTGCTCAAAAACGACAAGCTGAAGTACCCTTTTCACTTTGAGAAAGCATATGAGTTACTTTCTACCGACCCTTACCTCTCGCAAAAAGAGCAACCGCGGCTAGCAAGAATGAAAGAACTTAGCAAGTAGTTGTTTACTATACAGCTACATTATTCTCGCGCAAAGCATCGTTAAGCGATGTCTTCTTGTCGGTAGATTCTTTACGTTGGCCTATGATGAGGGCGCAAGGCACCTGATACTCTCCGGCCGGGAACTGTTTGGTATAGCTGCCCGGTATTACTACTGAGCGCGCCGGTACTACGCCTTTGTATTCTTTAGGCTCGCTACCTGTTACATCTATAATTTTGGTACTCATGGTAAGCACCACATTGGCCCCCAGTACAGCCTCGCTTTCTACGTGCACACCTTCTACCACTATACAGCGCGAGCCTATAAAACAGTTATCCTCTATAATTACAGGTGCCGCCTGCACGGGCTCTAATACACCGCCAATGCCTACTCCACCGCTTAGGTGCACGTTCTTACCAATCTGCGCGCAGCTGCCCACAGTAGCCCAGGTATCTACCATAGTGCCTTCATCTACATATGCACCTATGTTTACGTAGCTGGGCATCATAATTACGCCTTTCGCTACAAAGCTGCCGTATCGGGCTATAGCATGGGGCACTACGCGCACGCCTAGTTCCTTGTAATTCTTCTTCAGCGCTATTTTATCGTGAAACTCAAACGGGCCCACTTCAATAGTTTCCATCTGCTGAATAGGGAAGTACATCAGCACGGCTTTCTTTATCCATTCATTAATGGTCCATCCTGCCAGGTTCTTTTCGGCTATGCGTAATTCACCTTTATCCAGCCTGTCTATTACTTCACGTATAAACTGTTGTGTTTTGGCATATGGTAAAAGGGCTCTGTCGTCCCATGCTTTTTCTATCTCTTGTTGTAACTCGGTAAGGTTAGTCATTTGAACATTTTTTGAAACACGACAATTATAGGTTGTTTGTAACTGCTTTGAAAATTTTTGCCCTAACTTTTGTTTTATCCTACATTTGGCAAGAGATAAAATACCTGCTATGACCCTACTTCGACTTTCCCTTTTAGCCCCCGCTATGTGCATAGGCACCCTGCTGAATGCCCAGATATTTATAAATACGGGCAACCCAAACCTTGATAAATACAAGAACGAAAACCCTAACGCGGTTATTTGGGAGAATGGGAAACAAGTGCCTATACCGCCTAACACACCGGAGGAACCGGTAAAGGAACCGGTAAAGAAACCAGTGGAAGTGAAGAAGGAAGAACCTAAAAAAACGTTAGAAACACCGGTAATAAAACAGGAGCCGGTAAAGGTTGAACCGGTAGTAAAACAAACTGCCACAACTAACACCCCACCTATCGGAGATTATCCGCCAAATGCAGTACCGGGAAAATGTTATGCACGTTGCCTGGCGCCAGACCAATACGAGATAAAAGAAGAGCAGGTAATAGATAAACCATCCAGTATTAAAATAGAGAAAATACCGGCCAAATACGAAACTGTATATGATACAGTGATTGTTAAACCAGCTACCCGCAAGTCGGTAACTATACCGGCGCAATATGAAAATATAGTTGAGGAGCAGGTTGTTACCCCCGCTACTCAAAAATGGGTAAAAGGGGTAGCAGATAAAAATTGCCTTTCCGCTAACCCTAAAGACTGTGAAGTTTGGTGCCTGAAAGCTGTACCAGCTGTTACAAAAAAGGTAACCCGCAAGGTGGAGAAAGTAGCCGCTGTTATAAATGAAGTGGATGTACCTGCCGTGACTCAAGTAGTACCGCGCAAAAGACTGGTATATAGCGCTTATGAGAATAGGATTGAGACCCCACCTACCTATAAAACGGTAATGAAAAAAGTATTGGTGGCCAAAGGCGGATACCAGGAATGGAAAGAAGTATTATGCGAAACCCAGATGACGGACAATAAAATTGCCAGCATACAGCAAGCGCTCAATCGTGAAGGCTACGATGCCGGCCTCGCCGATAACCAGATGGGTAGCAAAACCAAGCAAGCACTTATAAAATATCAGCAGGATAAAGGATTACCGGTAGGCAATCTAAATATTGAAACTTTAAAATCTTTGGGTATTAAAGAATAACCAACAGCATTTAAGACATTACAAAAGCCCCAATTAAGGGGCTTTTGTTTTTATGTGCCCTGATAAGTAAAAAGTCTGCTGTGTGCCCCACCCCGCGCAATTGATTACCCGTATATGGTCGCAATTCATTTGGGATATACGGCCTCTGTGCTTTTGCACTGTTTTTGCTTTTAACAAACAGATGTCTTTAAAGGCAATTCTTGTTTATTAAAACCACTACTCGTATGAAATTCTCATTTAAGCATGTAGGCACCAGCATTAAGGGGCTGGCCGGTAACTCCTGGCACATTACAAAAACATCCTTTACTAAGTGGTGGGCTATGGACCCATTCCGGCAAAGTTCCATTATAGCTTACTATGCTATTTTCAGCTTACCGGCCTTACTTGTAATAGTAATAACAATTGCAGGCTTTGCTTTTGGCGCAGATGCCGTACATAGCCAGGTGCTGGGCCAGGTAAAAGATGTGATGGGAGAAGCAACAGCCGACCAGATAAAGGTTATGCTGGCTAAAGCCACTGAAACTAAAACATCAGTTTGGGCCACTATACTAGGGGGGATCACCGTTGTTCTGGGTTCTATTGGTGTGTTTGTAGAGTTACAGAAAACACTGAATATTATATGGGAAGTAGAGGCAGCACCTCATAAGGGAGTTTGGGGGTTTCTGAGGGCACGGGTTTTCTCTTTCGGGCTTATACTTTCTATTGCCTTTTTATTAATGATATCGTTGGTGATATCAACTGCTTTGGCCGCTGCGAGCGAGTTGCTGAGGGCAGAAAGCTCTAAAATAATAGCCCTGGCTTTCGAGGTGCTTAACTTCATCATCTCACTGGGGGTTATAAGTGCCTTATTCGCTTTAATGTTCAAGTTTTTACCCGATGCTAAAATTACATGGAGGCATGTACTTCCCGGAGCGTTAATTACCGGAATGTTATTTACCATAGGTAAAACTGCCATTGCCTTTTACTTTGGTAAAGCCGACCCTGCTTCTGGTTATGGGGCTGCAGGCTCAATTGTGCTAATTTTGTTGTGGGCATCCTACTCATCTATGATATTGTTTTTGGGAGCTGAATTTACACATACCTACGCCGATAAATTAACCGGCGGAGTAAAACCCAGTGAAACCGGAAAAAAAGCTGCACCCGCTGAGCAGGTGCATAAGACCAGATAGCCGGATATGGAATCAGCTAATTAATTAATCCCATACCTGTACGGTATGGGATTTGCACGTTTATAGGTCTAAAAACTATAATCATGAAAAAGCCAACTAAAAGAGAACAAAAGGATAAGGAAGAAGGACTTACTTATCCGCCGGTAGAAGATATTTACAACCAGGCACAGGAGGAACATGAGATTGACGCGGATGACATTTCTAAAATGAAAGCCCCCAATCTGAAACCCGACCGAAAGAATGAGAAAGATTTTGAAGAGGCTGTATCAGGTAGCGATTTGGATATACCTGGTTCTGAAACCAACGAAGGACATGAGAACGGACTGGAAGATGAAGAAAATGATTTTTACAGCCTGGGGGGAGATAAGGCTTAGAGACTGGTCTATGAAAACACTAAAGGCCTGAACTAAAATTTGTTCAGGCCTTTAGTGTTTTACAAAAGAGAGTATACTACTCTCCGCTGGCAATACTTACATCATAATACACGTTTGCACCGGCATTATTGGCAAACGTATTTACAGTTTCTATATCCGCATTAAATTCCGTCGTATTCCGCTGTATATAAACACCATGCGATGCGCTGTTAGATATAGTACAATGGCGTATATCTACCTGGCTTATTGCACTATTGCTGCCAGATAAATTTATCATTCCGTGATTTCCGGATGCATTGCCACCGCCACTGGTAATTACACAGTATTCAAGCCTGTTTGTAGCAGAAGCACTCCCTCTGAAATTTATGGCGTTCCATATTCCTGACGTATTATAAACCCCGGTAAGCATAATAGGTTGGGTTGCAGTGCCCACCGCATTAAATGTGCCGCTACCATTTAATCCGTCTATTGTTAACTGGCTGCCGCTATTCATATACAGCCTTACACCCGGCTCTATTTTCACGGCATTGTGCGCAGTAAGTGTTCCGGTAACAGCATAAGGCAGGGCAATGTTTTTTAAAGTTACCGGCTGACGGATAGCACTATTTTCATAACCAGTCAATTCAATAAACTGTTTGCCATTGTTTGTATATGTATTGCTGCCGCTTAAAAATGCGGTATTGGCAGCATATACCGATAGGGGATAGCTGGTATTAGTAGTAATAATATTACCTGTAAAATTCCGTATTTGCGAACCTTCGCCTACCAGAATGCCAACGTTATCGCTGGTGGTTATAGTACTATGGCTGATTTCTACAGAAGCAAGATGACTTGTTTTAGCAACTATAACATTGGCCCGGCCATACGAGCTAGTGCTACTACCTCCTTCTTTTACCACGCAGTAAGAAAGCACATTATCGGCGTTATCGCTCAAAAATGTAATTCCGTTCCATGCTCCGCGCTTGCCTGATCTGGATATAAAGTAGATTTCTTTACCCTCGCTGCCTATGGCAGTTAGGGCCGCACCCTGGTTTACTACTATACCTGCTCCATCTTCAAACATAATGGTCACGCCTGGTTCAATTGTAAATCTTCCTTGGTTAATGTTCAAATCGTGGCTGATAATATAATCTACGCCATTTACGCGGTCTGTAAGTGTAGTTGGTGTATTAACTGCGGTATAGTCAATTTTCTGCGCCTGAGAGGCATCTGGCCTGTAGGCCGCAATATTATTCAATTCATCTTCGCTACGCTTGGTGCAAGAGGAAATGGTAAGTAATAAAAGGGCTACCATCAAAAGGGTTATTTCTGTAACACCATAACTGGTATTGAATAGAAGGGAGTTTAACTTTCTCATAAGGCTTCGTTTTTTAGGTCAACAATCAATCGTATATGCATCATATAGAAAAAAGCCCGCCAAATATTTATGTGGCTATTTTATATACGATTGTAGAAGTAATGAATGCAGGATTGTGTAAGCGTATCCCCAGAAAGCCACAATAACTCTGTTGATGTGCCATATTTAATTTACACAAGGCAGGTACTGTTAACTGGCGCACCGTTTGATTTACGCAGAGTATGAAAAATGTGATACATGAAAAAGTTTTTACCATTTCTATTCTTGTTGGCCACCAGCTATCTGTTGAAGGGCCAGGACTTGTGCTTCGAGCAGCAGTGTTTTTCTGCAACTGTTAATGGAACTCCTTTTGTATTTAGAGAATACTGGCCTATAAGCGCATCACTTATCAGGCAACAGGGATCTATGGATGGCAGGGCACCGCAAAGAAATATTATAAGCATCTTCCTCACCGGGCTTTCTTATACAGATATAAACGGTAAGCAGTTCGATGAAGCCATTCAATTTGAAATAGAGTATGAAGACATTAAACAAGGGGAGCCTAAAGTTTATACCGTTTCTTTACATTATAAATCAGGATTGTATTCTGTTTTAAGGCAACAGGGCTCTCTTATTATTACTGATTTAAGGCCAGAGCCGGGGAAACAGGCATTTCGCATTTCGGCAGAATTTAACTGTGCCATGCATAGTTGGGCCTCGCCCTATGAGAGCAGGGAGGATGCTATGCTGCAAGGCAAGCTAACTAATGTGCTGGTAAATGTACCGGGGTGGTTGGTGTCGAAAATACAGGCAGCACAAAGCGTAGTTGATAATTAGTATTAGCCGGCACAATTCCGATTTTGTTACAAATAGAACTGCCGGTGAATCATTAAAGATAGTGCTGCCGTAAAATCAGGTAACAACCAACACAAGTAATCAGCGAAACTACTTCGCTTCAAAATATAGAAAAGCTTCCCGTTGCCAGAACGCGAAGCTTTTTCTATTTAAGACCACCGCCGGGCCAATTTCCCCTGGTGCTTCTACCGGTGGGGGAGCCTACTTTAGATTTATAACTAAAACAACAGTATGAGGGCTAACACAGTGAGGAACCAAACTATTTCCTTTATTTGCGGTCTATTTTTGAAAACAGTATGTACGATCTTATAAAAAACTTTCCGGGCCAGCTGCGCGAGGCTATTGCCATAGGAGAAAATACATTGGATAAAAGTGCCAGATTTACACAAACAGGTATAAGCAATGTGGTGGTGTGTGGTCTGGGCGGTTCGGGTATAGGGGGCAATGTTTTAAGTGAATTATTGCTGGATGAGTTGCAGGTACCGGTAATAGTAAACAAGAGTTATTTCCTGCCTGCATTTGTAGGCAAAAACACTCTGTTGATACTGGCCTCCTACTCTGGCGATACCGAAGAGACCATTTCGTGCGCGCGCCAGGCCATAGAAAAGGGATTGAAGCCCGTATGTATAACCTCGGGAGGTAAACTGGCCCAACTGGCCGCAACAAATGGGTTCTGCCTGTTTTCTATACCGGGAGGTTTTCCACCCCGCGCGTGTCTTGGTTTTTCAGGCCTGCAGTTGTTTTATGTATTGCACCACTATGGCTTGATAGGCCCCGCGTTTAAAGAGGTGTTTTATAACGTGGCCGATTTTCTGGAAGAGCAGCAGGAGGAAATGATGGCCAATGCAGAGATTATAGCCGCAAAGCTGCTACAAAAGGTGATAATACTGTATACCGAAGACAAGTATGAGAGTACAGCATTGCGCCTAAAACAACAGATAAACGAAAACTCGAAGTTGCATTGCTGGTATAATGTAATACCCGAAATGAACCATAATGAACTGGTGGGCTGGCGGGAGGCCAATAAAGCACTGGCCGTGCTGATACTGAGAGCTAACGACGAATACATGAGAAATACTGAGCGTATTCTGTTTAAAAAAGCTGTAATTGAGAAGCTATCGGAAGATGTATATGAGATTGATGCCAGGGGAGAAAACGCTTTTGAGAAGCATTATTACCTTATTCATTTTGGCGACTGGCTATCATATTACCTAGCGGTAAAACAAGGATACGATCCTATGGAGATTGATGTATTGGTTAAGTTGAAGGGACACATGAACTCGATTAAATAATTGCTGTGAAGAAAGAGATTATAGAAGATGATGAACTGGCAGGCGGTGAAACCGGTGATGTACTGGTAGAGGAAGTAAAGCTAACCGTAGATAAAGGCCAAAGTGCGGTGCGGATAGATAAGTTCATCCATAACTTTCTGGGTAACAATGTAAGCCGTACCAAAATACAGGCGGGAGCCGAAGCAGGCAACATACTGGTAAACGGCAAGCCGGTAAAATCTAACTACAAGGTGCGGCCGCAGGATGAAATACTACTGTTATTGCCCAAGCACTCGGAGAACTACGACCTTGTAGCCGAAGATATTCCATTGGATATTGTGTATGAAGATGACGACTTGCTGGTGATAAACAAATCGCCGGAGATTGTGGTGCATCCTGGGTTGGGCAACTACCGCGGTACCCTTATAAATGCTGTGCTGGGCCATTTTAAAGACCTGCCTAAGGGTAAAGAGGACTTTAGACCGGGCTTAGTACACCGGCTGGATAAAGGAACCAGCGGGCTTATAGTAATGGCTAAAACCGACCATGCGCTGGCTCACCTGGCCAAGCAATTTTTCGACCGTAAAACCAAACGCAAGTACATAGCCCTGGTATGGGGCGATGTAGTGGACGATGAAGGAACTATAAACGTGCACATAGGGCGCGATACGCGTGAGCGGCGGCAAATGCAGGTATACCCGGAAGGTGATGCAGGCAAACATGCTATAACGCACTATAAAGTAGTGGAGCGCCTGAATTATGTGACGGTGGTAGAGTGCAAGCTTGAAACCGGCCGAACTCACCAGATACGTGTACACATGAAGTATATAGGGCACACACTGTTTAATGATGTGCGCTATGGGGGCAACCGTATTTTAAAAGGTACGGTATACAGCAAATACAAGCAGTTTATAGATAACTGTTTTGAGATAATGCCGCGGCAGGCTTTACATGCCGCCACACTGGGTTTTGTACACCCTGTAAGTGGTAAAGAAATGTTTTTCGAGGCGCCACTTCCACCCGAGTTTGAGTCGGTGCTAAGCAAATGGCGGAAATACTGGAGTAACCCTAACCAGGAAGTAACAGACTAAATACTATTTGGCATTTGCTGCAGCTGATGAATCGCGCTGTGCATTTGCCTGAAACTCTGCCATTATCTGCTCGGGTGTTTTACCCAAGTATAGCAGCGATGTACGCACATCTTTAGCCATAGGGTTGTTGGGATATTCGGCAAGGAACTTCTCGTAAATAGGCCTGGCCGCATGCGGGTTGCCTATTTCGTTCTCGAAGATGAAGCCCTGTAGAAACAGAGCATAAGGCCGGCGGCCAAAGGTTGGGTAGGTATCGTATATCTTTTTGTATAGCTCTATACTGCGCAGGGGCTTGTGCAGGTAGCGGTAAAAGTCGGCGCCTTTATACAGGTACAACGCGCTGGCTGTATCTGTAGGGTAATCGGCGGCAAAGGTCTCATAGTCCTTAAGCAAAGCTACTACGGCGGCAGAGTCTACCTTACCGCTTTTGGCCTTTTCAGCCAGGGCCTTTTCCTGGCTTTCGATAGAGTGCTTTAGCCACTCATGCTTGGGGTTGCAGGATGCCAATACCAGTACTAATACCACAAGGGCCAGTAGCTTATTCATAGTTAATATTTGGGTGGCGAATATAGAAAAAGGGAAAGAAGGGAGGCTATAACAGGTATGCTGCTATCATAGGCTGGTGTTAAGACTAATGGACCAAAGCTGAGTGTACACATTGCCCGTTTTTTGAAAAGTGTACACCGGACCTTCCCATAAAACATTTATTATCAACAACTTACAAGAACGCCGTGTACACCCAACTATATCATGAGTTGTACACCATCCTTATTTTCCGTTGATTTTCTGTCAACCTATTTCAGGAAAAGACAGTTTACAGTAATGAGATAACCGTATTAATAAATGCTCAATCAAACTTAAGCACCCTGAACTCGGTGCGGCGGTTTACGGCATGTTCCTTATCGGTACACACCACTTCTTCTTTACACCGGTTGCGTATTTTTTCTTCGCCATAACCTACAGCTATCAGTTGCTTAATGTCAACACCCTTACCCGCCAGGTAATCTACACAGGCTTTAGCACGGCGGGCCGACATTACCATATTTACATCGGCCTTGCCGCGGGCATCGGTATGGGCGCTTAACTCTACCTGCACATCCGGAAACGCCTTCATTACGCTGGCTATCTTATCCAGCTCTTTTGCTGCCGAAGGCTTTACCACAGCACTGTTATAGTCAAAGTATACATTAGGCAAGTCGAACACCATGCTGCCTTCGTAAAAAGTAAGCTGCGCTTTCTCATTTAGTTGTGTGTTAGACGTAAAACCCATGGTAGAAATAGTTTTTACAAACTTGTCGTACACACCCTCCTGCCCTTTCAGTTTCTTCACTACCTTTAAATCGTACTCCTGGTCTTTAAACAATTCAAACTTAACCTTACCCGCAGCATCGCTTTTTTGCTGCTGCACCTCGCCTGTTTTTTTATTTATAAGAAAAGCCGTAGCCCCTTCTAAGTTACCGGCATCTTTTTGCAAAACATCTACCGTAAGGTCAATATCACCTTTGGGTTCCATTTGAATTATCTTGCGGTCATTCTTAGCGCTCTTTACACGCAGGGTACCCTGGTATTTTTTGTACCCATCGGCAGCGGCATCCAACAGGTACTCATAGCCAGGTTCCATGTTTATGCAAAAATCGCCCTTAGAGTTACTGCGCACACTATAGCCCTCGCTACCGCCCACTGATAATACTACCTGCGCATTGGCAATGGTGCTTTTTGTTTTGGCATCTATCACTGTGCCGCATACAGGCTCGGCAAGCCGGGTAAACTTATAAATATCATCGCTGCCTGCACCGCCTGCCCTGTCGGTTACCATAAAACCGTGTTTACCGGTTTCATCGGTCACATAGCCAAAATCATCGGCGGCAGAGTTCATGCCCGCACCGGCGTTTTGCACGGCGCCCCACTTGTTGCCATCGGGGCGGGTGTAATATACATCCAGCCCACCCAGGCCTACGCGGCAATCAGATGAAAAATACAGGGTACCATCATCGGCTATAAAGGGAAACATTTCGCGGCCAACAGTATTTACATCTTTACCCAACGGTATGGGCTGCTCCCAGGTATAGGCATTGCGGATACTTACATAAATATCCGTTTCGCCCAGGCCACCAGGCATATCGCTTATAAAGTAAAGGCGCTTGCCATCTTTTGATAACGACGGATGGGCTACATTGTATTCACTATTAGTAAAAGGGAGCGGGCGAATGTTTACCCACTTATTGCGGCTGGCATCAAAATCGGCATGATACAGGCCCAGACGCTGAATACCATCTGCCCCTTTGGTTTTGTAATTGGTACGGGTAAATATCATCTCTTTACCATCGCGAGAGAAAGTGGCAGGCCCTTCGTTTAAACGTTTGTTTATCTTCCCTTTCATCTTTGCCGGAATCACCGAATCGCCGGCACCCGCGCTACGCTGCTCATAAATATCGTAATAACCCTTACCGGTCCAGAAATCTACCATCCGCACTGCATTACCTTTACCGCGGTTAGAGGCAAATACCAGTTTGCCCGCATTGTATGCCGGCCCCAATTCTGAAGCCGGAGTGTTTTCGGGCAGGGTGGCAAACTCATATACTTTGCTGTCCTGTTGTAAAGGCTTTATATCCTCCTCAAAATTTTTGAACCCGGCTGCCCGTGGGTCGTTAGGCGAAGCAATGGCAAATTGCGTGTATGCTTTTGCGGCATCGGCATACTTACCATTAATGCGCAGCACCTGCCCATAGTAAAATTTATTAACGGGCCTTGCCGCACTATTATTAGCCAGTGCCTGGTAAATAGCTTCGGCGCTTTTATAATCGGCCATGGTAGTAAAGGCATTGGCCAGTTTTTCCCATGCATCCAAGTTGTTTGCATCTGCATCTACCGCCTTTTTATACTGTGCCGCAGCCTGCTCAAACCTGAATTTGCGCATAAGCTTATCTCCCTTTTTTACATAAGCATTCCGGGCATTACAGCCAATGACAATAACTACTAAACAAAACAGCAACAAACAACGATTCATGTATAACCTTTTTAAGTGTGTGCCGCCAAAAGTAAACCGATGCAATAAAGAACAGAAAGATGATTTAGACATATGTGGAGAGTGTAAAATCTTACTTCCGATGGTACTTTTCCAAAATATCGCCATTCCGTTTACTTTCGCGGGCATGAACAAAAGCCAGCTAGTAAGCGTAATTAAAAAGAAACAATCGTTTTTGTGTGTGGGCCTGGATACCACCCTTGACCTGATACCAAAGCACCTGCTTAAATACCCCGACCCGGTTTTTGAATTCAACAAAGCCATTATTGATGCCACTGTAGATATTGCTATGGGCTATAAACCCAACCTTGCTTTTTACGAAAGCATGGGCATGAAAGGCTGGCAGAGCCTTGAAAAAACCATGCACTATTTGCAACAATACAAGGAAGAAGTATTTACCATAGCCGATGCCAAAAGAGGAGATATTGGCAATACCTCTAAAATGTATGCGAAAGCTTTTTTTGAAGAACTACAGTTTGATTCAGTAACGGTAGCACCATACATGGGCGAAGACTCAGTAAGCCCTTTTCTGGAGTATAAAGATAAATGGGTAATACTGCTTGGCCTTACCAGTAATAAAGGAAGCAGCGACTTTCAGTTTTTAGAAACCGGTGAAGGCAAACTATACGAGCAGGTAATACGCAAAGCACAAAAGTGGGGAACGAGCGAGCAGCTGATGTTTGTAGCCGGTGCTACACACCCTGAAGAGTTTAGCAACCTGCGGGCATTGGCCGAAGATTACTTTTACCTGGTACCGGGTGTGGGCGCACAGGGTGGCGATATGGATAAGATATGCGAACACGGGCTTAACAGCGAATGCGGTTTAATAATAAACAGCGCACGGCAGATAATATACGCCAGCAAAGGTGAGGATTTTGCTGAAGCAGCAAGAGCTACTGCCCTATCTACACAACAGCAAATGACAAAATATCTAAAGTCCCTTTAGGCTTACGATTATTCTTATACATTTGGTTATTCAAAAAAATAAAACAAACATGAAGAAAATCCTACTTACTTCTCTTTCGTTATTTGTTTTTGGGGGCATGATGATGGCCCAGAACGATGCGTTTGATGTGCAGAGCCGTGTGTATAAAACCGCATTGAAAAATTATGACCTGCAGGCAGCCACTATAGCCTTATATAATATGCAGGCGCTGAAACCGGAAAGAACCGACCTGAATGACTCGCTTGCCCTGCTATACTTTGCGGGCGAAAGATTTGCTCAATCGTATTTGATAGGCGAAGAAATTGTAAAGGCTGACCCTAAGCGCAACGATATGCTTGAACTGGTGGCAGTTTCTAAACAAAACCTGGGCCTGGTTAAAGAAGCGCTTACCGACTACGAAAAACTTTATGCTGCCGATAAATCGGTATTCTACTTATACCAAATGGCTACCCTGCAATATCAGCTTAAAAGATATGGTGAGTGTGTAGCATCGCTTGACCAGATTATTGCCAACCCGGATGCCGACAAACAAAAGGTAAACATACGCGTGCAGGGCGGCGGACAGGAAGTACCTATGAAGGCTGCAGCTTTTAACGTAAAAGGTATTTGCGCTATGGAGTTAAACCAGGAAGAAGCCGCTAAGCAAAACTTTACAAAAGCCATTGAAATTTTCCCAGACTTTGCTTTGGCCAAAGGCAACATGGATGCCATTACCAAAAAGAAAGCAACTCCAACCACAGGGTCAACGGGTACTTCTACAAAATCGACAACTACCACAACTACTACCCCTAAAAAATAATTTCTATAGCCTATAACTCAATAAAAAAACCTCTGCATTTTGCAGAGGTTTTTTTATTGCAACTAGTTAGCCACCGGGCTGCAGGTAAGAACATAGCCAGGCCTGCCATTATTAGCCGGAAAATTTATTTTAAAGTAACGGGTTTTTAACCCTTCAATTTTAGACTCTACTGTTTGGCCCGTAGGATCAATAGCAAAAATTGTTTTCTTATCTTTTGAGAACCACCATTTAGAGGTAGTTACCTCCCCTTTGCTCACTATCTTATAACTGCTATCGGGCATAAAGGTAAAGGTTACAGTGCTTTTTAAACTATTGGCTATAGCCTCCTGCATGGCAGGTGCCATACCTGAATTATTTTCACCAAAATATACCTCATCTACTTTCCATGTGCGGCAAAGCATTTTTTGCGGAGAAGTGCAGGATGCCAGCCAACACAGAACCAAAAGGAAACTTAACTTTTTCATTTGCTTTTATTTTCAACCGGTGCCAATACAAAACGCATTTTTACACCGTCTTTGCTATAAGATTCCACATCCAACGCTATTTTACTCAGCACATTGATTTTAGAGGCTGTACCACTATGTTCTGTCTGCGAGTAAATAGTATCCTTTTTACTGCTAAAATTCCATACCCCCGTTTCAGTACGCTGAGGTAACTTCATGCTATATGTATGGTCTTTATTAAAAACAAACAGGCAGCTATCTCGCAGTTGCTTCACCATCTCCGGCTTATCGGCCGCAGAGAGGTTTACATCGTGCTCGTTAAACTCCACATCTACAAGCCGCCAGCTACGGCACAATAATTTTTCAGGTGTATTGCATGAAGCAACAAAAACTACAAGCGCTATCGCAAATACCTTCTTCATTATCTTACAAGTGTATTACCTCGCCATAAGCTGCAGCGGCTGCTTCCATTATAGCCTCGCTCATAGTAGGGTGAGGGTGAATGCTCTTAATAATTTCGTGCCCGGTGGTTTCCAGTTTGCGCGCTACAACTACCTCGGCTATCATTTCGGTTACGTTGGCGCCCACCATGTGACAGCCCAGCCATTCGCCGTATTTTGCATCAAATATCACCTTTACAAATCCTTCTTTAGCCCCACTGGCGCTTGCTTTGCCCGATGCGCTGAAAGGGAATTTACCCACCTTAACAGCAATACCTTTTTGCTTGGCCTCCTCTTCGGTTAAACCTACACTCGCTACTTCCGGATTAGAATACGTGCACGATGGTATGTTGCCATAATCAATTGGCTCCGGATTTTTACCTGCTATTTTCTCTACACAGGTAATTCCTTCGGCACTGGCTACGTGTGCCAGGGCAGGTCCCTTTACTATATCGCCTATGGCATATACACCGGCCACATTGGTGCGGTAAAATTCGTCAACCACCACTAAGCCCTTATCAGTTTTAACTCCGGCATCCTCCAGCCCAATACCTTCTAAATTGGTGCTGATGCCCACGGCAGACAACACCACATCGCATTCTATCTTATCTGTTTTTCCATCTTTGGCTTTGGTGCTTACCACACATTTTTTACCCGTGGTGTTTACACTCTCTACCGAAGTACCTGTTAGTATGGCTATACCCTTCTTTTTAAATATCTTCTCCATCTCCTTCGATACATCCTTATCCTCGCGCGGCAGTATACTATCTAGAAACTCTACCACCGTTACCTTGGTACCCAGTGCTGCATAAAAGTATGCAAACTCAATACCTATAGCCCCGCTGCCCATTACCACCATGCTCTCTGGTTGTTGTGGCAGGTTCATAGCCTCGCGGTAACCAATTATTTTTTTACCATCCTGTTTCACATTTGGCAATTCTTTGCTACGCGCACCGGTAGCCAGTATGATATGTTTGGCAGCATGTTCGGTCTTTTTACCGGCGGCATCTGTTACCTCAACCTTACCGCCCTTTTTCAATTTTCCGGTACCGGTTATCACATCAATCTTATTCTTCTTCATCAAAAACTGTACACCCTTGCTCATGCCTTCGGCTACACCACGGCTGCGCTTTACCACACCTGCAAAATCGGCTTTAGGCGCACCTACAGTAATACCATAGTCTGCTGCGTGGCTGATGTATTCAAACACCTGTGCGCTTTTTAGCAAGGCCTTGGTAGGTATACAACCCCAGTTAAGGCACACACCACCCAGACTCTCCTTTTCTACAATAGCTGTTTTTAAACCCAACTGCGATGCGCGTATAGCCGCCACGTATCCACCGGGGCCGCTGCCTACTACTATTAAATCGTAACTCATATTTTTCTGTTTTTGCTTTAAATCAGAGCACAAATAAAGGGAAAAAGCCAAAAGGAGAAACTGTTGGGCACGCAATAGCAGCAGATTGGGGAATAATGACCCTGTTTGCACCTGTTTTTAGCAGGTTTTGGCTTGGCACTATATTGATACTATACTGCTTAACCAAAAATACGCGCCATGAAAAAGATACTAATGGGATTAATGATGGGTGCCATGTGCATATTTGTTTCGGCACAACAACCTACTACCACCAAAATAGATAAGGAAGAAACAAAAACTACTAAAGCAATAGGAAAAAAACAAAAAACCAACAGCTTTAACACTCCGGGATATACAGGCATACCCAAGCCCCATGCTCCCCGAAAACATTCGAACCCAATGCCAAAACTTGAAAAGCGTCCGGAAGGGACTAATCCCAATTTATTGCCGAGATAATATAAACTAAACTCAAAGTAATTATAAACAGCAAGACCGGTGCGGCCGGTCTTGCTTTAATAATATAACCCATGGACATAGTAACTTACGCTAAAACCCTTACACCCGCCGGGTGGATATTAATTTCTGTATTTTTTCTGATTGTAGTGCTGGCCCTTTACAGCCAGTTCCGCAAAAGACGGAGCACCGAAAAATAGTTCCCCCTATTTATTCTTAGGGGCTATTACTTTTACCAACTTATTATCGTTGTATTTGGTCATCCAGGTATCTTTTGCTTTAAAGCGGGTAGATGGCTTTTTTACAGTTTTGCAAAAATTCCAGGTAGCCTGTGCGCGGTCTTTGTTTAAATCGAGCAGCACATATCCGTGGTCTACCAGGTTTTGAAAACGCAGATGCGGGTTGGTAGCTTTCCTTTTTATAATAGAACCTATCATGTTACATAAGCCCCGGGGGAAACGCTCACCCAATCCGTTGCTTGAAATACTTGGTGTTACAAGCTCCGCCCCTATTACACCTTTACCTGTTTGGCGGTTATAGCGTTCTTTGTTTTTAGGGTTTTGTACCAGGTCAAATCCCCACGATAAATGTATGTCGCCGGTTATCACAATTATGTTCTTAATATTGTAATGATAGAACGAATCAAGTATAGCTTTGCGCTCTACAGGGTAGCCATCCCAGGCATCGGCATTTATAGCATATTTCTTAGTTAACTGGTGCGCATCCATTTCAGAAAACACTACCTGGTTGGCCATCACCTTCCAGCGGGCGGTAGATGTTTTCATACCTTCCGTCAACCAGTCGCTTTGCTCCTTGCCCAGCATAGTACGGGTTTCGCAGCTTAGCAGGGTATCCTGTGGGCTATCCAGTTGTTTGCAGCGGCCTTCTACCCTGCCATCCAGCATAAATACTTCGGCCAGTCCACCATAGTTCATCTTGCGGATAATGCTTGATTTGTCGTTATCCGTTATCGGCAACCATTCAAAATAAACCTTGCGGGCTATGCCCTTGCGCTCTTCCCAGTCTCCATCTTTATCAAGTTGATGGTTGCCTGCCCCTTCTTTATAAGTGTTATTGGCAAACTCATGGTCATCCCACTCGGTAATAAACGGGTGCAGGCGGTGCACCTCCTGCATATCCTTATCCAGCCGGTACTGGGCATAGCGGCTGCGGTAATCCTGCAGGGTTATAATTTCGTGTCCGGGTATATGCACCCGCACAACCGATTTCTTTTTCTTAGCGCTGGCCCCATACTCATAAATATAATCGCCCAGGTGTATCACGGCATCAATATCGTTGCGGTTAGCTATCAGGCGGTAGGCATTAAAGTAACCACCTATGTAATTATTGCAGCTAACCACCGCAAAGCGAAGGCTTTCGGCATCCCCTTCGGGGGCAGTTTTGGTGCGGCCTATAGGTGAGTAAACACCACCAGTGCTAAACCGGTAAAAGTAGATAGTGCCTGCCTGCAGGCCCTTCACATTTACCTTAACCGTATAGGCAGAACCGGCCGTAGATGTAACTTCATCTTCTGCTACTATATGCTGCATAGTGGTATCGGTAGCTACCTGCCATTTCACTTTTACGGGTTTCCCGTTTTCGTTCCATACCTTAGTCCAGATTATTACGGTGGTTTGGTGTGGGTCGCCCGATGCTACACCAAAGTAAAAGGGTTTCATTGCCGGGTCAAGCAGGGGAGTTAGCAGGCTATCAAATTGCGATTGGGCGCACAAAACCGATGTAAACAAACCGGCCAGCAGGGCAAAACAAAACCTCATAAAGTACGATTGAAATTTGTGCCGCAATAATAAGTATCTGCCAGCAGTATTTAGGGCTAAAGTAAGGCCGACCGTTAACAGGGCGCAAAAAAGTGGCGGGCTATTCTTTTACTAATAGCACAATATTCATAATATAGCCTGATAATTCACTTACAAAAAACCTTACAAAAACCAACATGAAAAAGTTTTACGCCTTTTTAGTAGCAGCCCTTATGGCCGGCGGCGCACAAGCGCAATGCACCATAGACCCCGCCTTGCTTGACCCTACC
>DATGWP010000071.1:0-6372 GCA_035299425.1 Chitinophagales bacterium
ATGCGCTGATGAACCCGCCCTTTAACATCAGCAACTGGCACCCCGATTTGTTGCCGGAGAACGACCCGCGCCTGTTTGGCGCGCGCGAGCTATATACTACCGATGGCAGTGCCAACTATATGTGGTTTCAAACCCTGTGGTACCACCTTAGCCCGCGCGGCACCGCCGGTGTGGTTATGGCCAACGGCGCTATGACCAGCGGCACCGCCGGCGAAAAGATTGTGCGCGAGCACATGATAACCGAGGGCATGGTTGACTGCATTGTGCAAATGCCCGATAAGCTGTTTTTAACCACCGGTATACCGGCCTGCATATTTATACTTAGCAAAAACCGCGATGGTAAAGATGGCCTGCACCGCGAACGCAAAAAAGAGATACTGTTTATAGATGCCCGCAAACTGGGGCAGATGGTTAACCGCCGCCTGCGTGTGTTTGAAGATGCCGACCTTACCCGCATAGCCGAAACTTACCACCAGTGGAGGAATAAAAAAGGCAAATACGAAGACGTAGAAGGCTTTTGCAAAAGCGCCACGCTGGATGAGGTTAAGCTAAACAACTATGTGCTTAGCCCCGGCCGCTATGTAGGCACCGAAGCCGAAGAAGATGACGGTATTAGCTTTGACGATAAAATGAATGGCCTGGTAACTCAACTAAATTCACAGTTTAAAGAGAGTGCAAGGCTGGAGAAGGAGATAAAGGAGAATTTAAAAAGTATAGGATACTAATGTGAAAGCAAAAACTAATATCCTTTTTATTGACGATTACAATAAGGAACTTACCACTGGGAGAGAGTATTTTCAACGTTTTACTACGGTTCGCCGGTTTAAGGAAATGATTAACAGCAAAACGATTTGGTTTGCAAATCCTGAAACGGGTTGGACTGACCCATATGAGAAATATTATTTGCAGTCGCAATTTACAACCTCTACCGGTAAGCAATATTTGCCTGCCAGAGGAAGAACGTTTGGCTGGTGCCTTTCAAAAAGATATAACAGTGAAGCATACTGGCAGGTTTATTCCCCAAACAAAGATGGCATCAGGTTACGAATTAATGCATCAAAATTGATAAAACAGTTGGCAAAAGTAACCAACTCTAAAATTTATATTGGTAAGGTCGAATACCTCAATTCGAGGGCGTTTAACTCTGAACCTGAGAAACTACCGGGATTAAGGAAGGAAATAGAGACTGGCAAAGTAGGCGAAAATCAAATAAGGTTGATGTTAAAGAAAAGAATGTCATTTATGTATGAAGAGGAAATTAGATTCTTTGCAATTACTGCGGATAAGATAAGCTCGTATTCTGCTCCGATTGACATTATGTCAATTACTGACGAAATTCACCTTGATCCGAGGATGGATAAATCTGAATTCAATTTTTATAAAGAGGAGTTAAGCAAACACTATGGCCTTTCTCAGGTCAAAATAGGGCGAAGCACACTTTATCAGCCCGCTAAATCAAAAATTTTCGAAACTGCAAAATAACCGGATATGCCTAAAAGAAGCGGAAAAGAAATTTTTGTAAGTCATTCAGTTAAAGACGTGATTATAGTTAACGCCTTTGTAGATTTGATTCTGCACGGGGGGCTAAATATTTCAGTTGAAAATATATTTTGCGTTTCAACTGAAGGGTCAAAAATAAAATCAGGCGAAGATTGGAGGAATGCAATCAAGGACAGCATCGAAAGTGCAAAAATTAATTTTCTGATAATTACACCACATTACAAGGAGAGCGAGGTCTGCATGAATGAAATGGGGGCTGCCTGGCTATCAAATGCAAAAGTTCTACCTTTAATAGTTGACCCCATTACGTATAAAACGGTTGGTGTAATTCCAGAACCTAAACAAATAGAAAAGCTTTTGGATGAGAGTAGCTTAGACCATATAAAAGATGAGCTTGATGAGTTAGGTTTAATTACAACGAAGGTAAATAGCGCGCGGTGGACCCTTAAAAAAAAGGAATTTTTGTCCAAATGTAAAGAGCATTTGGGAGATAACCCATTTCCCAAAGCTATGGACCGGATAACCTTTGAAGGGTATCTTAAAAAGAATGAAGATCTCGATGCTGCAATAGAAGAGTTAATAAAAGAGAACAAAAATTTAAAAGAATTAAATCAAGAATTATCCAAAGCAAAAGATAAGAAGGAGGTAGCGGAAATTATAAGAAAACGCAACCCTTCCAGCCAATTTGAAGAGTTTCGAGAATTGTGCAAAGTGGTATCAAAGAAACTGAATGGTTATGCGGCAATTGTACGGGGCGTTATTTTCAAAGACTATTCTGGAAAAAATGTTGATGTCAACTGGCACCTATATAAAGATGAGTTGGACAAAGCCTATGCAGCAGATATCATAACTGAAGATATGGAGGCGAATTGGCGTACAACCCAAGGAATGAGAGAGCTTTATCAGGCATTAAGGAATGTTTCTTTGTTCCTTGATAAAGAAAGTTTAAAAACTGAATTTTATGAATCATATGAAGAGAAATATTCTGCACCTTTAGAGATTAGAAATATAGAGTTTTGGAATGAAGTTTTTAACACCACTATAATAATTTAATGCCCACCTGGAAAAAATATAAACTGGAAGAGATTGCATCAAAATTAGGTGATGGCTTACATGGCACACCTCACTACGATAAGGAAGGAGAATATTTTTTCATTAATGGGAGTAATCTAATTAATGGGAAAGTGGTAATACTGCCAGAAACTAAGCGGGTGGATGCTGCAGAGTATAATAAGCACAAAAAACAGCTTTCTGATAGAACCATTCTATTAGGAATAAATGGCACAATCGGTAATGTAGCCATATACAATAATGAAAAATGTATTTTGGGTAAAAGCGCTTGTTACATAAATGTTTCTGAGAAGTTTGACCTGCATTTTATAAAATACGTTTTACTAAACAAAGATTTTCAAAATTACATTAGGAATAATGCCACTGGCAGTGTAATCAAAAATGTGGGACTGAAATCATTGCGGGAATATGAAATTTTAATCCCCACCGACCTCCCCACCCAAACCCGCATAGCCTCTATCCTTTCTGCCCTCGACGATAAAATAGAATTAAACCGCCAGATGAACCAAACCCTGGAGCAAATGGCGCAGGCTCTTTTTAAAAAGTATTTTCTTGAGTGTTCCGGTGAGAAGACGGGTATGAGCTTATTGGATTTTGCTGATCTCCTTACTGGAGGCACTCCCAAAACCTCCGTTAGTGAATATTGGAATGGCGATATTTTTTGGATTTCGGCCAAGGATGTAACCCCAAATGCTGGCGGATTTATTATAGAAACTGAAAGAAAAATTTCAGAAAGAGGTTTGACAGAAAGCCATGCTAAGTTATTGCCGACTTACTCTACAGTAATAACGGCAAGAGGAACTGTAGGGAATTGCTGCATTCTATCCAGCCCAATGGCAATTAGTCAATCAAACTATGCTCTGAAGCCTAAAAAGCATGATGCTAGCTTTGTATTATTCCGGATTGTAATGAACTCAATTGATGAGTTAAAAAGAAATAGTTATGGAACCGTTTTTGACACAATTACTACTAAGACTTTGCAGGATATTAAAATTTTATTTCCTGCAGATGAGGTGATTGAAAAACTAGAGTTTCTTTTAAAGCCTCTTTACAAAAAAATAATGCAAAGCGAATTTGAAAATCAGGCACTAACTAAATTACGCAACACCCTGCTCCCCAAACTAATGAGCGGAGAAATAGAAGTAAACACCCCTGTAGCCGATGAAATACTTAGCTGAAAGTGATGTAGAAGAGGCCGCAATAGAGTGGTTAAGCGCCTTGCCATATATGCAATATATGCACGGAAGCGATATACAGCGCCCGCACAAAAAGGCGTTGATAGAGGAGCGCTTTGCCGCCTACCTGCAAAACCGTTACAGCCACTTGCCGCAGCGTGTGTTAGATGAGATTAAACTACAGTTTTTGTTTAACACCGGTACCGATATACATACCCGCAACCATGCCTTCCATTTAAAACTAAGCAAGGGTATAGACTGGGCCTGGAAAGATGACAATGGCAAAGAGCAGCGCGGGCATTTTTATGCCGTGGATTTTGATGAGCCCGAAAACAACGACTGGCTGGTGGTAAACCAATTTACCATAGAGGGTAAAAACACCCGCCGCCCCGACCTTATAATTTTTGTAAACGGATTGCCGCTGGTGCTGTTTGAGTTTAAAAACCTATTTGATACTGATGCCACGGTAGATAATGCCTTTAACCAGGTGCAGCACTATGTAGAGGATATACCGCAGGTGTTTGAAACCAACGCGCTAACCATCATCAGCGATGGGCAAACCACCCTGCACGGCATGTTTAGCAGTGCTATGGAGTGGTATGCGGCGTGGAAAAGCACCGATGGCCTTACGATAGTAGAAAATGATTTTGCGCTGGAGACATTGGTGAACGGTCTGCTTACACCCGACCGCTTGCTACAATACATCCGGTTCTATATTTTCCATGCCGAAGATGGGGGCAAACTGATAAAAAAGGGCGCCAAGTATCACCAGTTTTTTGGTATACAATACGCACTGCAGCACACGCTTAAAGCCATTCGCCCGGTGGGCGATGGGCGCATAGGTGTAATATGGCACACCACGCGCAGCGGTAAAAGTATCACCATGGCTATATACACCGCCATATTGCGGCAGATGGCCGCACTTAAAAACCCTACGGTGGTTGTGCAGGTAGACAGGTATGATTTGGACAAGCAGCTATACGATGATTTTGTAGAAGCCAAAGACCTGGTAGGCGATGTAAAGCGCGCCGACACAGCCGATAAACTGCGCGAGCTGCTAAGCGGCGATGGCGGCGGGGTAGTGTTTTCTACCATAGAAAAATTCAGGCTAAAGGGTAAAGACGAAACCAAAGAAGAAGAACACCCCGTGCTAAGCACACGTGATAATGTGATAGTAATAGCCGATGAGTGCCACCGCACCCAATACGGTTTGGTAGAGGGCTTTGCGCATAACCTGCGCCGCGCCCTGCCCAATGCATCGTTTATAGGTTTTACCGGTACACCGGTTGATACCAAAGGGGCCGATACCGAGCTGGTGTTTGGCGAAATAATACACACCTACGATATCAAGCAGGCCACTACCGATAAGGCTGTGGTGCCTATATACTACGAGCCACGCCTTGCCAAACTGCATTTGGCCAACGATACCATAGAAGAAGAAGCTGAAGAGATACTGGGCGGCACCACGCAGAACGAGCGCAACAAAATGATGTGGGCAGCGGTAGAAGATGCCGCGGGTAGCGCGGGTAGAGTGGATGAAGTATCGAAAGATATAGTGGCACATTACCTGGAGCGCACCGCTAAGGTAGAGGGCAAAGCCATGATAGTATGCATGAGCCGCCGCAACTGCGTAAAAATGTATAATGCGCTTACGCAACTGGAGGGCTGCCCCGAAGTAGCCGTGGTAATGACGGGCAACATAAGCAAAGACCCACCGGGATGGAACCCACACATACGCACCAAAGAAGCGATGGAGGCAGTAAAGGCAAGGTTTAAAGACCCCAACGACCCGCTTAAAATTGTAATAGTACGCGATATGTGGTTAACCGGTTTTGATAACCCCAGCCTGCATACCTTGTATGTAGATAAAGTAATGAGCGGGCACAACCTGATACAGGCTATTAACCGCGTAAGCACCATTTTTAAAGATAAGCCAAGCGGCCTTATAGTAGATTACATAGGTATAGCCGACCGCTTGCGCGATGCCACCAAAAAATATACGGCGGGTGGCGGCAAGGGCGAAATTACGATTGATATAGAAGAAGCATTCGGCTACCTGCGCGAAGTGCTGAATGATATTAAAGCGCAGTTCCCTAAAGATTTGGTTTATACCAATTGGCGCAAATCTACATCAGGCGATAAATTAAAACTGGTGAGCCGCGCGGTAAACCATATAGTAGCCGATGAAGCAGCCTGCAAGGTGTATTTGCTGAACGATAAAAAAATGAGCGCGCTGGCAACTATTGTAAGTAGCTACAAAGATATTTACACGGTATCGCTGGATATAATTTTCTGGCAGCATGTAGGTGTGGCCGTGCGCAAAATAAAATACCCGGTAACCAACCTACGCAAAAAAGAAGCGCAGATAAAAGACCTGATACACCGCAGTATAGAAAGCGAAGCTGTGGTAGATGTATTTGAAATGGCAGGCATTGCCAAGTTTGATATATCTATCATCAACGATGATTTTTTGGCTACCGCCAAAAAACAGAAGAGCGGCATGGAAATAAAGATTGAGTTATTGCGCCAGATTATAAACAACGAAATAAAACTACGTCAGCATACGAACCTTATTAAATACAAAAAACTAAAAGAGGAAGTTGAGAAAGCCATAGGCGATTATCAC
>DATGWP010000072.1:0-5681 GCA_035299425.1 Chitinophagales bacterium
TAATCCCTACGGGATTTATGGGTGCCGTTAGGTACTTAATATGGGTAGAAACAGGATGGTATAAACCCGGCACCCCGTAGTGGGTGCAACCTTTAGCGCATAGCTAGATGGCGTCTAACATTGCAAGGAGATGCCCATCATGAGTAATGGGTAAGGTACAGCCCCAACGGGGCGCAATCTATCAGCATCGGGCAAAGCCCGATGTATATTACAAGTAAAGCATTAAGGCCTGTAAGGCCGCAATATTTTCGGGCTGCATGATTGCGCCCTTGCAGGGCTTGGGTTTAGTCCTATAAGTTGCGTAGCAACGATAGATATTGTAACGCCGGATTTTAATCCGGCGAAGCTGTGAAATCATCAATAGAGTTCCGTAGGAACGCACCATGTTGTGCCCCGTTATACAGCCTTGCATATCTCATTGGTAATTGGTGCTTAAAATGTGTCGTCCCTACGGGACTCAACAGCTTACCTATTACCCCCGGGTTAAAACCCGGGGCTACAATATCTATCGTTCCTCCGGAACTTATCTACTGCCGTTGATTTCAACTAACGATGGATGCCTTTCTGCATTCCCGGACTTCAGTCCGTAATAAAACAGAATATAACTCCGCTTATCAAATTGCCGTTGGTTTCAACCAACGGTCAATATCATTTACTCAAACAACGTCCCCCCGCCCTTACTTACTTTCACCGGGTCAAATTTTACAGTGGGCTCCTCTTTAGGTAATGTATCTTCCGGTACGGTATCTGTGGGTGGCACCTGCTCTGCCGCATTCAATTCGGGTTGCACTTCCTCTGTCGTTTCTATCGCGGTTTGCTCTTGTGTGTCTTCTATTACTATCGCTTCTGTTTCTACTACCTCTTCGCTTGGTTCGTTTCTTTCTTTTATCATTTCTACAATATAAGCCTGTTGTTCGGGCCTTAATTCCTCAAGCATTTGTAGCGTAATTACGTGGTTATTCAACTGCACTTGCGCGGGTTTTGCATTATTCTTTTTCAATTTCTCCATGGTATCCAGGCATACCTTGGCCGCCTTTACATTGTTATCGCGCAGGGCTATACCGGCAAGGTTGCCTACCAGGTCGGTGGTTAATGTATCCAGTTTTTCAAGTAGCTCAGTCGGTCCGTTTTTGTTGTTATCCAAATGGCGGCGCACCGTTTTTCGGTCAAGCTTTAAGGCATTCGCTATTGTTTGTACATTGGGTATGCTTCCGTTACTGGTTACATACTTCCGTATATAAGCTTGTATGTTTTTCTGGTTAAAGTCGTACGTTGTTTCATTTTGGTTGCTTTCATCTAGCGTGGCATATAGCCGCTGCAGGTATAGCTGGTTGGCAAACCATATATCCAGCCATTGGGTTATTATTCCCTTCAATAGGTTTTTTTCAGGTTTAGTCAGCTTGCTCATGTATTTGTGCGCGTCTTTGCCCAGCAAAATTCCTATAAAGCGGACGCGCTTTTCTACGTTAGTTACCTGTTGTTCTACTAATTCGCAAATGGTTGGTGTTTGCATAGGGGTATGTATTTAACGGTTATAGATATAAGTAGTCTGTTGCGGGGAGAGCTATTGTCCTGCCTTAAGCCCTTTATTGTAGCTTGTCGGCACTAAAGGCTTAACGGTGCCTTGCCTTTCTGCGTTCCCGGACTTTAGTCCGCATATAAACAGAGCAGCATTCCGCTTATCAATGTGCCGTTGGTTTCAACCAACGGTCCACGGTTGTTATGTGGCTATAAGCAATATAGGCTAACCGGGCAGGTTGTTCGTTTTCACAATGCAAAAGTAAGCACGTTCATACCTCATTTGCAAAAAATCGAATCATTTAATTTAGAATAATTTTAATATATTACGCTGTGCGGTAATCTCATTACCTCCTGCAGTAATCTCCTTACCGCTGCTAAATTTAATGGGGTGGACATCACCTCTGTACAATGTCCTTGGTTTCAAACAATTGCAAAATCAGGGTATGGACACTTTTTCAAAATGGCCCTAATTTGCGTTTCTCTATCCTTGGTCTTTACACCGGTTTAAAACAGAACCGCATTCCGCTTATTGCCTTTGGCTGTTAAAGTCCCTCTCCTTTAGGAGAGGGATTTAGGGTGAGGTACCCTTTAACACGCCCCCCTACCGCGCACCGGAAAATTATTTTATACTTGTAATCTAATTACCACTCACTATGAAACTTAGCTTTACTGTTGTATTTGCGTTTGTGTTAAGCATTCTCTTCTTTACTGCCGATGCCCAACAGGTGGTGTACACCCGCTACCAAAAGCACGAGGTGCAGGCCGGCGAAACAGCCGCCCAGATTGCCAAAAAGTATAACCTGGCCCTGACCGACTTCTGCCTGCTGAACGACTACCCCGAGAACATACGCCTGAAAGAGGGCACCATAGTGCTGATACGGGCACTGGCCCCCGGCGAAATGGAAGTAGAAGAGAACCTGCCTGCCAAAAAGGAGCGCAAGATAGTACGCACCGAGGATGCTATAACCTATGAGGAGCCGGTAGAAAAGAAGACAGAAACCAAGACCACTACCGTGACCACTACCCGCGAAAAGACAGTGGTAAAAGAGGTGTCGGCACCGGCAGAAAAGCCTGTAAGAAGCGAACCTGCCAAAACCACTACTGTGGTTAAGAGCGAGCCGGTAAAGACCACTACTACAACTACCACTACTGTAAAAAGCCAGCCTGCTGTAGTAGAAGAGAAACCGGGTATAACACCTGCCAGCACCAAGGCTGTAGAGGTAGGCCCGGGCGGTACCAAATACAACGTAACCCAAAGCGATTACCACGTGGTAGCCAAGGGCCAGACCTTCTACCGCATAGCTCTTATTTATGGCCTTACTGTGCAGGAACTGCAGGAGCTTAACGGCCTGAGCAACACTACCATAGAGATAGGGCAGAAGCTGAAAGTGAGGAAGTAGGCATTGCTCACAGACTGCACTAAAAGCACAGAAAAAGCCATTGGAATTTCAGTGGTTTCTGCGTTTTCTGTGAGAGATTTTTGCCTTTATTAAGCACAAACTATGGCCGAGAATCATTTAAAGTGGTACACCAAAACCCTTAGCCAGTACCTTACCAAAGAGGAGATACAGCAGGTAATGCAAAAGAGCGACTGGAAGGCCGCATTTGAGGTGTTTCATACCTGGGCGTGGATAGCCTTTGCCTTTGCGCTGCCGGGCTTTTTCCCTAACCCGTTTACTATCCTTATATCGCTGTTTATACTGGGTGGCAAGCAGCTGGCCTGCGCCATTATACTGCACGATTGCTCGCACGACTCTATGTTTACCAGCCGCAAAGTCAACCGCTTTGTGGGCAACTGGTTTGGCGCCTACCCCATTATGCACGATGTAGATAAATACCGACCCTACCACATACAGCACCACATACACACCGGGCTGGATGAGGACCCCGATAGCCCGCTGACCACCGGCTACCCTACTACGGGTATGAGCATGTTGCGCAAGTTCCTCCGCGACTTCTTTGGCCCCACGGGTATTAAAAGTAATGTGGCCGTGCTGCTGATGCAGCTGGGTGTGTTGAAGTATTCGCTTAACGGCAAGGCCGAGCGTGCATCGCTAAAAGATAAGAGCATGGGGCAGATACTACTGGCGGCGCTTAAGAATATTGCGGGGCCGGTGGCGGCTAACCTTATCCTGTTTCTCATCCTGTTTGCCTGCGGGCAGCCGTGGCTATATCTGCTGTGGCCTGCAGCTATGTTTACCACCAATAACTTTAGCCTGCGCGTGCGCAGCATGGCCGAGCACAGCATGGTAGATGACCGTAGCAACCCGCACAAAAACACCCGTACCACCTACGCTAATTTTGTAGAGCGGATACTGTTTGCCCCGCACAACGTGAACTACCACGCCGAGCACCACCTGTGCATGGGCGCGCCATCGTATAACCTGCCGTATATGCACCAGCTATTGCTGCAGCGCGGCTTTTATAAAGAGGGCACTATGGAGAAGAACTATCTGGAGATTGTGAAGCGCGCTATTATAGGTACTGAGCCAAGGGTGGAGATGTAGGGGGCTTTCTCCGTATCGGTTGCAAAGGTAGCACCCGCTACGGGGTGCCGGGTTTATACCATGGTATTTTCTACCCGTATTAAGTGCCTGACGGCACTACAAATCCCGTTAGGGATTGAATATGGGTAGTCGAATAAGTGCGCTAATCTGCACCCCGTAGTGGGTGCAACCTTTATAACCCTATTGGGTAAAGTTTAGAATAAGCCCTCATCTATTTTTATACCATATTTGCCCCATGCCCGAATTCAGATGGAACCCATTACTTGATACCTGGACAATGGTGGCTACCAACCGCCAGCACCGTCCGCATTTGCCTAAAGATTACTGCCCGTTTTGTCCAACCGATAATAAGGCACTGCCTAAGTACGATGTACTGGCGTATGAGAATGATTTTCCGGTAATGAGTCTGGGGAAGTTGGAAGTCGGAAGTCCGAAGTCGGAAGTAAATACAAATACAGTTTTTAAGAGGGGAGAAGCGGTAGGCAAATGCGAGGTAATACTATACTCGCCGGAGCATGATAAGCAGCTGCACCAGCTAAGCGATGCACATGTGCTGAAGATAGTTGAGCTATGGAGTGAGCGGTTTAAAGCACTGGCTAAAGATACAAGGGTTAAATACATTTTTGAGTTTGAGAACAGGGGTGAAGAAGTGGGGGTAACTATTCACCACCCGCACGGGCAGTTGTATGCGTACTCGTTTATACCGGTTAAAATACGGGAAGAGCTGGCTAACTGTAAGAAGTACTTTCAGAAGCATAAGCGCAACCTGTTTGCCGACCTGAACAAGGCTGAGAAGAAACATAAGAAGCGCATAGTGCTGGAGAACAAAAGCTTTGTAGCCTACATACCTTACTTTACCGATTATCCTTTTGGGGTGTTTGTGGTAAACAAAAAACTAAAGGGCAACATCACGCAGTTTACACCGGCGGAGAAGAAAGACCTGGCCGATATGCTTAAGAAGCTGAACAAGGGGTTTGATAAGATTTATGACCGGCAGTTTCCGTATATGATGTGCCTGCACCAGACACCGGTAAACGAAAAGAAGTATGCCGATGCCGAAAGCTATTATGCTTTCCATATAGAGTTTTACCCGCCGCTAAGGGCTGCCGATAAAATTAAGTGGTATGCCGGCAGCGAGATGGGTGCCGGTGCAGCGGCCAACCCGCTGGATGTGGATGATTGTGCCGCCATACTAAGAGATAAAATAAACCAATGACGAAAACTTACTTTGCTCCCGGTCGCGTTAACCTGATAGGCGAGCACCTGGATTATAACGGCGGCCTGGTATTGCCTGCTGCTATCACACTGGGTGTTACTGCGCGGCTAACCCCCCGCAACGATAACAAGTTAGTGCTGCGCTCTACGAGCCACGCTTACAGCAAGGAGATTTTTTTAGACGATGAGATAGTGTTCGATGCAGCTAACGATTGGACGAATTACCCTTTGGGTGTAATAGCCCAGCTTAAAAAAGAAGGCTGCACTATACCTGCGTGTGAAATAGTGTATGAAAGCACTTTGCCACAGGGTTCGGGGCTATCGTCATCGGCAGCGGTAGAAGTGCTTACCGGTTATGCTTTGCTGGCGCAAACTACCGATAGTATAAACCTGGTTTGGCTGGCTAATATGTGTAAGCAGGTAGAGAATGAATTTATA
>DATGWP010000073.1:0-3082 GCA_035299425.1 Chitinophagales bacterium
AAAGAACTGGCAGCACGCAAAGCAGCGCAAGATTCGGTGAATAAAGCTAACGCTATAGCACGCGCACAATTTGTACAGGATTCTATTGCATCTGCCAGGGTAGAGCAGGCCAGGATAGCAAAAGAGTTAGCAGATAAGAAAGCTCTGGAGGCAGAGCAAAACAGAATAGCTGCATTGGCCCGCGAAAAAGCAAAACAGGATTCTATAGCAGTTGTAAAAGCAGAGCAGGCACGTGTAGCCAAAGAACTTGCCGCACGCAAAGCCGCCGAAGATTCGGTGAAAAAAGCAGCCACTATGGTCCGCGCAAAATTTGTGCAGGATTCTATGGCAACTGAGCGTGCAGAATTGGCCGCAAGGTTAGCTGCCAGCGAAAAGGCCAAACAAGAGGCCGTGGCCGTAAGCAAGGCCGAACAGGAAAGAGTAGCGCGCGAATTTGAAGCCCGCAGGGCAGCTATAGATTCGGTAAACCGTGCAGCAGCTATAGCCCGTGCTAAAGTCATAAACGATTCAATAGCACGCAGCAGAGAAACTGCTGCCCAAAGACTTGAGAGAGAATTGGCACAGAAACGGGTGCTTGAATTACGTGAAGCCGCGCAACAACAAGCTACCCTTGATTCGCTGGCTGCCATAGCCACTGCCAACCGTATGGCTAAAGAACTGGCCCAGCAACAGTTGCGTGAAGCACAGGGTAAGCAAAACATAGCCACTACGCAACCAGCCCCACCGGCAGAAGGTTTTGCACGCGATAACAATCCCGCGTTCGAAACATCTCAACCCGATTTTGGACGCATGCCGGCAATATTGTTTGATAAAAACAGCGGGGTTATTGCCGAGAGCTCAAAAGCCGCGTTGAAAGTACTGGCACAAACGTTGATGAAGAATCCGGCTATGTCAGTTAACATTTATGCCTTTGCTTCGGCTGATGAAAGCGATGCCCGCCAGGTATCCTTACAACGTTCCGATGCTGTGCTGCGCTACCTTATTATTAATGGGGTAGAGTTAGACCAGGTTAAGTCTTTCTACCATGGCACTACCATATCGCGCAATGGCTGCGCAAACCCTAATTGCCCCGAAGGCCTTCTGCAGCAAAACCGCGCCGTGGCTTATCAGTTAGTGCAATAAAAACCGCCCGTTCATTCTTCGCCGGTGTAATACTTCTTTATTTCAATTACTTCATCTTCTTTATACCAAACTGTTTTTAAGGGAATGCCATTATCGTAGTAGTTCCACATGCCTTCGCGTACGGGGCCATTATACCGTGGGCCTATCACGTAGCTTTCTTGCAGCGTTATCGGGCTAATACCCATCATGGTATCCTGACGAAAATATTTTTCACTGGCTTTAAATTGCCCCTCTGCCCGTTTATTTCCATTGGGATAAAAGATGGAGCACTTACCGCATAAATGGTCGCGCCAATACCCTATACTGGCAAGCAGTGTGTCGTGATAAAAGTAGTTTACCCTTAATGAATCATCGCCCCGAAAGTAGTAGCGGTAAGTAAGTGTTTTGGTGTTATTCAGCAGGTAATAAACGCTCATACTACAGGTATCCGTATTGCTGTTGCAATTGGTTTCTATTATGCGTGGAAACGTATCGTAGTAGTTATAGCTAAACTCATTCAACTCGTATGGTTTTTCAAATGGCTTTTGAGTAAAACTCTCCCAATCATAACTTCTGTTTTTGTAGTCGTAAAGTATATCCTGAAAATCGTACATAAAACTTGACGCACCTGTAATTTCAAATACACATGGCAGATATTCAGTTCTGAATTGACCAAGATTAAATGTAGAAAACTCAACCCTGTCAAAAGGCCTCAGCTTTTTTATAAATGTCTTTAAAGTGTCGCTTAAAAACGGTCCCTTACATTGAAAAAATCTGGCCTCATTTCCAATATAAAATCTGGCATCGTACGACAATACCCTTTCCATTTTCGCTAAACCACCCATAGGGCGGCCTATAAATCCGCTCAGGGCTAACAAGTCATACTTGTTCGTTTTTCCTCCCGAATTACGGCCATCAAGAGCTATGCGCGGCATGGGCAAAGTTAACTCTGTAAAGGTATGGCTGAATGTTTTCTTATGCTGCTTATCAGCAATTGTAAGGGTTGCATTCCACTGGTCAATGGTTATCCAAAGGCAGGTGTCGGTGCTTTTAAAACTGCCACCCTCAATTGTAATATCAAATTTGCCTGGGTTAATAAATTTACCCTCATGCATGATTTTTACGGGGTTGCTGATTCCTCTATACAAGTAGTTGCTACGCCCGGATACAAATTCAAATTCATGTTGGCCATAAGCTGAAAGGGTGAAGCAGGTAAGTAGAAAAATAGTAATGTGGTACAGCTTCATCAATATGAAATTACGCTTTTCATCAATCTATTCTAAACTGTATTTACTATCTGGTATGGACATATACAGATTTCGGGTAAAGGGGGGAGACGGGCTTACAATAATGCCCTTGTCTGCCCCAAGCCTATACCTGTATTTTTCATTTTAACATCTCAGGCATTTTCCTATCTTGCACCTCCCATTATTTAAATGCAAACCACATATATGAAGTATAAGTTTATACTAGTTGCGGCTTTCTTTATCGCATTGCAGTTTGGCGCTGTAGAAACTACACAGGCACAAACCAAAGAAGAGATTGACCAGTTAATGAAAACTCCTTCGCTGGAGGTGAAAAAAGATAACGGGTGGAAGAAAAAACCCGCTAAAAAAAGCAAGGCGGAGTTAGCCGCCGAAGCAAAGGAAGAAGCGGAGCGCATAGAGGCCGAAAAACGCGCGGCTGAAAGAAAGGCCGTCGCCGACAAAAAACTGGCTGAGCAGCGCGAAGCAGAAAGAAAAGCAAACGAGCAACGCGCTGCCGAGCGCAGGGCTATTGAACAAAAAGAAGCCGCCAAAGCTGCCGAAAAGGCCGCTGAAGAACTTGCCGCCCAACAGCGCGCAGCCGAGCTAAAAGCAGCCGAGCAAAAAATGATTGAGGCAGCGAAGGAAGAAGCTGCTAAGAAGCCGGCACCTAAGAGCGCACCTGCTAAAGCAGAGCCTAAAGCCGAGAGTAAACCAGCCGCCAAAACGGAGCCTGT
>DATGWP010000074.1:0-7405 GCA_035299425.1 Chitinophagales bacterium
GGTATACCTATATACTGGGCCAATCGGTACTGCTATCGCGCTTTATCGGCGCCTTGCATGCTGTAGTAAAACCTGTTTTGGCCGGGCCTTCTGCACCCAAAATAGGGCGCGCAAATATAGACCAAAAAGACCCAACGCAATATCATATAAACGATATTAAAGCTATGTGCGATAGTGCCGGCATACCGGTTACGCAATTTTTGTTGCCCAGCCGGTTTGCACTTGCCGAAAAACAACCACCTGCTTATGCGCACATAAATGCAATAAGCCCCGCCCTGCTGCCCCTGCAGCATTATCCGCAGGGTAACGACGACCACCCAGACAATGCCGGGCATTACAAACTTGCTGCCGCCATGCAGCACGTGATAGATTCGGTACAACACAATCGTGTAGCCAGGTAAATGCTCAGAGGCGGCAACGCCCGGCATTTTTATAAATCGCAGGTGTTAATACTTGGGGATGGTTAAATTTTAACTTAATACGGCCATCTCACAAAATTGGGGAAAAAATGCAACAAATATTTGGTTTGGCAGGCTTATTGGTGGCTGTATGATGCCATAATAAACTGATTTAACATAATTGGCATTAATATGGCCTTCAATGCATTTTTCATTTAAAACCTACGAACACACTATAAATTATATTTTATTTCATAACTAAAGTAGGAGGCTTTACTTTTCATCAGGTAGGCCTTATATTTAGCCCAAATTAGAATTATGAAGAATTTTGCCTTTGCCTTGTTTCTGGTAGTAGTATGTGTATTTAATAGTCAGGCACAGATTTCCGCCTCATCCACTACCGGTGTGCCACAAAAATTTGCTTTCTCATCCCTCATTCGCGATCCATATCAGGGTGTACTTGCCAGCCAGCTTATTAATCTGCAGTTTACATTGCACAGCGAGGGTCCCCTGGGCCCGGTAGTATATATTGAAACCGACACCGTAACCACGTCTCCCCAGGGTATATTTACCGTGGTAATAGGCGGGGGTAGTATAGTTTCCGGCCGATTTGATTCTATACCGTGGGAAAGTGGCAACGTATGGATAGATGTAGCGGTAGATGCCTCCGGGGGCACTAACTTTGTACACATGAGCACCACACAGTTTATCAGCCAGCCTTATGCACTAACAGCCGGCAACGGTATAGCCAGTATAAGATACGATACCCTTGGTTTAATATCTATAAAAACTACCGATAACAAAGTGGCTACCAGTACAGGTGCGGTGTGGCTTACTACAGGCAATAGCGGCACAGCAAGCAGAGGCGGCTTTATAGGCACCAACGATAACACCGATGTAATATTAAAAAGAATGGGTGCCGAAGGCTTAAGGCTGCAGGCGGGCAACGTAGTTACTACCACCGGCAGGCTGGGGGTAGGCGTAGCAGAACCGGTTACCTCGCTGGATGTAAGCGGTGGAGTAACCCTGCGCGACTATACTATTAACATAAACGGCCCAACCACCGTTACCGTGGGCGACCATGGCTTAATTTTCTTAAACTCTACCGTAGCTACCTATCAGGCCCCTATAACCCTGGCCAATGGTTCTGCAAAAGGGCAGGTAGTAATTTTTGTAATTACCGGTTCTTCTACCTCTAAAGGGGTACGGTTTGTAAATAGCGGTACTGTAAATAATACCCGGTTAAATACCGATGGAGGGGGTGTAAACTCCTTCTCGGGCGGTAATGTACTTAACCTGACCGAGGGCAACAGCATTACGTTTGTATGGACCGGTACCGACTGGGTGCAAATTGCGGGTACTATAATGAAAGATTGATATAACAGCAACTACCCCCATGCATAGCGAAGCAGTTGAAATTAACGTGGACTTTGAAAGTCTTATACTGGAAGCCGAAAAGCTGTGTGAGCGGCGCAACCCCGAAGCCACCAGGCTGATAGAACAGGCCGAGGCTATGGCTGTAAGCGGCGATATACGCCAGGCGGCCCTGCTGCAGTATATTCACGCCTTTTGCGATTGCTTTGTATACAATAACTACGAAGGAGCTATACACCGCCTTGCTGCCACGCTGAAAGGCATGGATGAGTCGCTATACCCTACCATTGGCTATAAACTGCTGATGACCCTGGGCAACAGCTACCAGCTTAAGGGCGATTTGTTTTCGGCGCAGGAAAACTACCTGAAAGGCCTGAAGACCCTCAGCTTTAAGCAGGCGGACTTAACGCACGTAGAAAAAATATTTTTTGCGGCCTTTTACTATAACCTGGCCACGCTGCTTACTAATACCGAGCTGGAAACAGAAGGCAACGACTACCTGCAGCAGGCTATTAAGATATATAAAGAAATAGATAATAAGTTTAAGTTATCGCAGTGCTATGTAGCGCTGGCCCAGTTGCTCGAGCGGCAAAAGGAATATAATGCCGCTATTGATTACCTGCTACAGGCGCTGGCTATAGGCAAAGAAATTAAAGACCCTTACAGCATTGCACTGGCTATGGCCAACCTGGGTGTTACGTATATTAAAATAAATGACATGCAGCAGGCGCTGCATTATTTCAAAACGGCCCTACAATACTACGAGGGCAATAACCTGCAGTACGAAACAGCCATGATAAAGCTGGAGTTGGCCAAAGCTTATTGCCATATAGATGAATGCAAAAAAGCGTTGCATGCGGTTAACAGCGCCGAGCAAATTATGACCGCTTTAAATAACCGCAAAGAGCTATCGGAAATTTACCGCGTAAAAGCCGACATACTCGACAAATGCGAGGAGTATAAAGAGAGCAATGTATACTTAAACAAGTACATCGAATCGCTTAAATTCTTTTTCGATACCGAAAAAACGAATGCCCTGGCACGCGCCAAAAAAGAGTTTGAGTGGGAGTTGCAGGAAAAAGAAACAAAACTGCTGCGCGATAAGAACGAAGAGATAAGCCAGTATGCGCATAAGCTGGAAATGAGCAACAACGAGCTTAAACAGTTTGCCAGTGTGGCCTCGCACGATTTAAAAGAACCCCTGCGCATGATTAGCAGCTACCTGTATTTGCTAAAGAAAAGCCTGGGGCAAAGCGCTACCCAACAGCAGGTAGAGTTTTGCGAATTTGCCAGCGATGGCGCACGGCGTATGGAGCGCATGGTGCAGGACCTGCTGCGCCTGGCACGCGTAGATGCCAACGAAAGAAGAGAACCGGTTAACCTTAAAAACATACTGGCCGAAGTAAAGCTCAATCTTTCTACGCTTATTAAAGAGAGCAACGCTACCGTAAACACCGGCGAACTGCTGACCATACAGGCTGATAAGGCACAGATGCTGCAACTGTTTCAGAACCTGGTAGCCAATGGCATAAACTATAACACCAGCGGTGCACCGGTGGTAAACATTAACTGCCGCCAAACCAAAAATGAAATAGAAATAACGGTAACCGATAATGGAATTGGCATACCTCAAAATTTTAAAGAAGCAGCGTTTCAGATATTTAAAACCATGCCTAACGATACAGGCGTTAAAGGCACAGGTATAGGCCTTGCCATCTGCAAAAAGATAGTAGACAAAATGCAGGGCACTATACAAATAGAAGATGTACCCACAGGGGGCACCACGTTTAAAATTATATGGCCGGTGGCCGTAGTTAGTTAACTCCCCGCTACGCTATCCTCGTTTTTTTAATATAACTTACAACTTGCCAAACCAAATATTACATTTGGGTACTCACATATTAAAATAACGAACCATGAACAAAACAAAAACACTGGTGCTGCTACTGGCAGCCTTTTTAATGACCACCCTGGGTGGTTGCAAAAAAGAGGATAAAGACAACGATGTGGACCTTACTACTGGCATAATAGGGTATTATAGCAGTGGAAGTGGTGCAGGGTATACAGATATTGAGGTAAAAAGAGTAGACAACAATACTATTACTGTATATGTAAGCAAAGCCAATGAAGATGTTTATTTTGATAATTGTACTATGCTAACTGCTACCACTTTTACCATAAATACTTTTACATACAGTAACAATAATGAAACAGATACCTATACAGCGATAAGCTGGGATACTCCTGAACTGGTAGGCGACCAGATTTCGATACCTTATCACAGGCGCAAGACGGATAGTAGCGGGAACATAGTATATGATTATGACGACTACTTCTCTGGCAGACGCTAGTAACAACGGATGTGTTTTATAAAATAGTAAAGCACACCACTTAAAACAATTGTGCATTACCGAACCAAAGTTTACTTTTGGAGCTAACACATTAAAATAACGAACCATGAACAAAACAAAAACACTGGTACTGCTAATGGCAGCCTTTTTAATGACCACACTGGCTGGTTGTAAAAAAGAAGACGACAACGATTCAGGCAACGACCTTACTACAGGCGTAGTAGGCCACTACCGTAGCGGTAGCGGCAGTGGGCTGGAAGATATCTATGTTACACGTATTAACGATAACACCATATCTATTGTGGTAGAATCAGCCTATGGCGATTTTCTGTTTGGCAACTGCACTATGACCAGCGCAACCGCCTTTACACTCAACACCTATGTAGATAATAATGCAGGCAACAATGGCGACCAAACCGACACCTACACCGGTTCCGGTTCGGCCAGCGGCGATGTCATCAGCATACTATACCACCAGCGCCGCACCGATAGTGGTGGCAGCGTTGTATTTGAAGATGATGATAGCTTTAACGGCAACCGCCAGGGCGTTACCGGCGACCTTACTGCCGATATAGTAGGCCATTACCAAAGCGGCAGCGGTAGCGGGCTGGAGGATATTTATGTTACACGCATCAACAATAACACTATATCTATCGTGGTAGATGCTGCCTATGGTAACTTTACGTTTGGCAACTGCACTATGACCACCTCTACTGCATTTACCCTTAGCACCTATGTAGATAACAACGCGGGCAACAACGGCGACCAAACCGATACCTATACCGGCACCGGTTCATACTCCGGCAATGTAATATCTTTAATATACCACCAGCGCCGCACCGATAGCGGTGGCAGCCTCGTATTTGAAGATGATGACAGCTTTAACGGCATCCGCCAGTAAATTGCAATGCCCTTTTAAACGCAAACAGCCCCGCACTTAAAATTGCGGGGCTGTTTTGCTTTGGGGGTATGTATATACGGTTAAAAGCTATCTTTTAAAAAAAGTTCGCAGCTGAGGAGGGCGATGCAAATATGCAGCGTCAATAATCAATTACCCTCACCCAAAAGGTGAGGTTGTGTTAAACTTATAATCTGTCCCTATAACCACCCGCCTAAACAGGGCAAAGCACACTTGCAAAATTTTTATTGTTCCATTATATCTTTTTGGTATTTTTAGGCAACACTAAACCTACCACCTATGAAAACCAAAGCTACCCTCCTGGCTTTACTGCTTGTTTTATGCATGACAGTTAATGCCCAGTTCATTCCCAATGGCAGTTTCGAACTATGGAATGACACACTGCCCGTAGGTTGGTCAGTAACTGAAACTATGTTGCTCGATGGTCTAGTGCCGGCAGGGACCAGATGGACCATGCGCGATACCATAGAACGCAGGCATCAATCCGCATCGGTTAAATTAACAACCTGTGCCGGTATGGGCATTGCGGGCGTGTTGGTGCTGGGCGAAGGCGACCCGGCCGATATTCCTAATGGCGGCTACGAAAGCAAGGGCATAGCCTATATCAACCGCCCCGATACACTTTTTTTCGCTTATAAATATGAGCCTATGGGTAACGACACGGCTCTGGTATTTGCCGGGCTTACTAAAAATGGCGCCCAGGTAATGCAAATGTCACAACGGTTACATGCTACCAACGGGCAGTGGCGCGATGTAGCCATTCCGTTGGCGCCTTGGTATCAAAATGGAAATATACCCGACACACTGCGCATGTACTTTACTTCCAGCACACCCGAAGTAGGCGGTATAGAAGGCAGTATATTGCACGTAGATGCTGTTAGCTTTACCGGCAACAGCTGCGATGTAGCACATATTACGGGTAAAGTATTTTTAGACCATAACCAAAACAATATATACGATAGCGGCGATGGTGCCGCGCGCAACCAGCAGGTGATACTTAACGGCAGCCTGTTGGCTGTAACCAATACATTGGGGCAATATTTTTTTGCAGTTGAGCCGGGCATGCATATGCTTAAATCGCGCCTTAATGGCCAGCTGGCCCTGTTTACCCACGGTCCCGATAGCATTGTGGTAAATGCCGATACCCTATGCGGTATTTATGGCGATAATAACTTTACTATAACAGCTCCAAATAATTATTGCGACGGCCAGCTTAGCACCGTAAACCCCGGCATGCCCCCACGCCCTGGTTTTATTTATAAAATGGATTTCTCTTTCACCAATTTATATTCGGGCGGGCCGGTTTCGCCTTCGCTGCGTTTTAACTATACGGTAGCGCAGTTTATGTCGGCCACGCCTGCGCCCGATGTAGTAGATACCGTAAACCATTACCTGCAATGGAACCTCAGCAATATTGTATCTAACATCACGTGGTCGGCTAACATAGTATTTACAGTGCCATCTACCGTACCTATAGGGCAGGTAATACAACACAGCAGCAGTGTATGGGGCACCGGTTGCGAGGGCATAGATTCGCTTACCGATAATTTTGAAACAGAGGTAGTAGGCTCCTACGACCCTAACGATAAAAGTGTTTCGCCGGCCGGCGTGGGCACAAACCACCTTGTACACCTCAATACCAACCAGTTTAAATACACTGTGCGTTTTCAAAACACCGGTAACTTCCTGGCCGAGAACGTGCGCATACTCGACACCATTTCGCAGCACCTCAACATCAATACGCTGAAGGTATTAACTGCTTCGCACCCCTACCAGGTAGTGATTAACGGCCGCGAGGTGGCGTTTGAGTTTCCGGGAATAATGCTGCCCGATAGCAACGCCAACGAACCGGCCAGCCACGGTTATATACAATATAGCATAGCGCCGGCCAATAGCTTTATGCATGGCACGGTAATTACCAACCGCGCTGATATCTACTTCGACTTTAACGCACCGGTGCTTACCAATACAACTCTTAGCACGGGCAGTAACTTCTTATCTATAAATGATATAGAGGATAATATGTTGCTGCTTTACCCTAACCCTGCTACGCAGCTGTTGTATATAAAAACAGAGAACGAACCGGCGGAGTTGGTTCGCATTTACAACACGGCCGGGCAACTGGTATTGCAGGTAAAACAACCCGGCAATATGCCGCTTGATATCAGCAGCCTTACCAGCGGCGCTTACATGGTAGAGGTTATCAGCACTAAACAAACTGTAAAGCAGCGCTGGGTTAAAATGTAACCTGTTCTACTTCACGCTGAATTTTATTGCAGCCCGCCTCCCGCAAACGCGGAGGCAGGCTGCAATTTTATTTTATCCCATTACCTATACAGGTAATCGCATTACCAAAAACAGGT
>DATGWP010000075.1:0-19466 GCA_035299425.1 Chitinophagales bacterium
AAGCATGTTTCCAGATAACCTTATTATCGGGTAAGCCTTTGGCACGTGCGGTGCGTATATAATCCTGGCCAAGCACGGTAAGCATAGAGCCCCGCATCTGGCGCGACAGGTAAGCAAAGCTGGCATACGAGGCTATAATAAGCGGCAGGGTTAAGTGATAAGCCAAATCGCCCAGTTTGTAGAAGAACCCATCCTCCCAGGTGGCATCTCCTAAACCAGACGAAGGGAAAATTTTGATATAATCGGGATTGCATAAAAAGAATATAGCCATGGTGCCTATCCAGAATACGGGCAGCGAATAGGTGAGGAACAAACCCACCGTTACGCTGGAATCGTAAGTGCTGTTTTTGCGCACCGCCAGCGAAATACCAAGTGGTATAGAAATAACATACTCAATAATAATTACAAGCAAGCTGATAAGCATGGTTATCCAAAGGCCATCCCATATTACGCTCTTTACAGGGCGCTTGGTGGTATACGATATGCCATAATCGCCACGGATAAAGCCACGGCTTTTCGTAGGGTCAGTTTCTTCGGCAAACCATTTGGCATTGCCAAACAGCCAACGGTGGTATTGGTTGCTGGCACCGTTCCACTGAATTTTGGGCACATATTTTCTCCAGGGTGTAGCCTGTGTTTTAATTTGGCTATAAGCTGCCTCGGTAGCCTCTACATGGGTTCTGATACCATTTAAATTATCTGCAAGGGCAGCTTCTTTCTTTAAATCGGCAAAAAGGCCCGTAAGCACTACATCCTCATGATGTATAAATGCCTTAGCCACAGTGTTGCGCAACTCAATTAAAGCATTGGAATTGGTAGAATCTTTAGGGGCCGAAATAATAGCAAACTCCAATGCACGAAGCTCTTTGTAATAGGTTTCAATTTGCGGCCAGTTGCCATGGTCGTAAATCATACGGTCCAGGGTTTCGCGGTGGTTTTGGATAGGTATGCGTATCAGCGTATCGCTGGCAGCCATATTGCTGAATGCGAAATAAAAGATAGGCATATCCAGCCCCAGGCGATGGCGCAGGTCCACATACGATTTCTCGGTAGCCAGTTTATCCGATGCCTGGCCCTCGCCACTGCTGCGGTTAAGCATCGTATCGGCAGGGTCGCCGGGCGCTGCAGCTATAAGTATAAAGGTAAGCAGCGATATAATAAGAAGGGTAGGTATAAAAATTAACACCCGCTTGAATATATACCCAAACAGGGGAAATGAAATTTTTGCCATGAAAAATTTCTTTCCTGCGTCTGTTTTGCCAGATTTTGTTTCTACTTCTACCGGTTTCATTAATCGTATCTAAGCCAAAAAAATTATTGAGCCAGTTTAAAGGCAGCTTCGTTGAAGCCCGGGCGAACTATGAAGGTTTCGGTATTGGTGAAACGCTTGCTGATAGCCATTCTTTCTTTAGGGCTCCAGATAAAGATATAAGGCACCTCATCGTGCACCCTAACCTGGAACTTGCGGTAAAGATCATTGCGCACATCATCGTTCAACTCGCTGCGGATATCTTCTATCAGTTTATCGGTTTCTGCATTGCCAAAGTAAACATAGTTGCTACCGCCGTTGATAGACTCTGTGTGCCATATTTGCTTAGGATCATCTGGTGTAGGAGAGCCTATCCATGCGCCGTAAAACATTTCGAAATCGTGTTTCTTCTGGTTCTCGATATAAATGCTCCACTCCTGCGGTACTACATCTACATTGATACCTACCTGGCGGCAAGCCTCTTTAAAAATAAGAGCTGCATCGCGGCGGCTATCGTTACCGGCGTTGTAAGTAAAAGTAATGTTGAACTCGGTTTGTTTGCCGTTCAGGCTCTTATCTAACGTGCCATCGCCGTTAGTGTCTTTCCATCCGGCTTCTGCCAACAGGGCTTTAGCTTTAGCTACATTAAAATCATAAGGGGTAATAGTATCGTTAAACGCTCCTTTTTTGTAAGGGTTAATCGGGCCGTTAACACGCTCGCCAAGGCCGTAACCAATTACCTTTATTATTTTTTCTACATCGCTAAGGTGAGCCAATGCCTTGCGCACACGCACATCTTCAAATTTAGGGTTGCGCATGTTTATACCGAAATAAGTATAAGCCATAGATAGCGGTGTAGCCAGGTTGAAGTTGGCCTTCACTTTTTCTGATGTTTGTAACTGCTCTACAAAATCTTTGCTCTTGATACCATACATAACATCAAGCTCCTGGCTCTTCAATGCAGTAAGGGCACCTGTTTGATCCTTTATGGTTCTGTATATTAACCTATCGGGAAAAGCCTGGTAAGCATATTCGCTGTTATATTTCTCTCCCCACCAGTTCTTCTTTTTCTTCAACACAATTTTCTGGCCGGTTACCCACTGCTCGAAAGCGTAAGGGCCCGAACCTACTATGTAGCCAGAGTCGCGCTGATATTTTTCGCTGTTGTATTCGGTGGCAAACTCTTTCATAGTAGCATCTTCCTGTACCTGCTCAAACTTCTGATTGATATCGCTAATAGAGAACTTATCCATCAGGTTTTTAGGGTCGTAGATATACTGAGGTATAACAGCAAATGAGCCGGCAACCGATTTAGCCAGAATGTATTTTTTGTTACAAACGATAGTGAATTTACGCGGGTTCTCAGGGTATGTAATTACATCGCTGATAAGTTCGAAGTAAGGGCGGTTTTGCTCGTTGCTGATAACCGGTGCCTTGTATAATTTGATAGAGAAGGCGATGTCTTTAGAAGTAATAGGTGTGCCATTATCCCAAACTGCTTCTTCACGTATTTCGGCAGTGTATTTAAGCAGGTTGGCTACGCTATCGTATTCTTCAATAGGCAGGGCTTTAACCAGTATCGGTTCGTACTCCAGCGTTTTAGGGTTAGTGCCCCACAAGCTCTGGAACATCTGGGCGATGTAGTAACCGGCATCTGCGCTCTGGTAGTTGGTTGGGTTAAGCATGTCGGTATCGCTCAACTCGTGAATGATAACTTCGTTTTTAGCTTGTTTTTTTCCGCAGCCGTATAGCACGAGTGCTGCCATTGCCATTACAAAAATTCTTTTAGAGAATTGGTAACCCATTGTTTTTTTAATTTAGACGTGGTTTTAAAAAGGTGGACAAACCTAAGCGAATTCCTCTAAAATCAAAGAATTTCGTTTCGGTGTTATTTCTGTCAAAAACGCGAACATTAGGCCTGATATATGTGTCTATATAGCACTTAAATAAACTAAACTTATGGCAAAAGTGCTGATAACAGGTGCCAGTGGGCTGGTGGGAACCAGGCTAAGTGAGCTATTGAAGGCTCAAGGCCACGAGGTAAATAAACTGGGACGCACAGGTAAGGGGCGGCGTAAGCCGGGAACATTTAACTGGGATTTAACCACCGGCAAAATAGATGAACGTGCGTTTGAAGGAGTGTCGGCTATTGCTCATTTGGCGGGGGCAGGCATAGCTGATGAGCGCTGGACTAACAACCGGAAGAAAGAAATTATAGATAGCCGGGTAAAAAGTGCCGAGCTGCTTTTTAACTATTTGAAAACCCATAAGCATACTGTAAAAACAATAGTAAGCGCCAGTGCCGTAGGTTACTATGGCGATTGTGGTGCCGAAAAGGTAACCGAAGAGCATGCCCCGGGCGATGGCTTTTTAGCTGACGTTTGCAAACAATGGGAGGCAAGCGTTCAACAATTTGCGGCAATCGGCATCAGGCCTGTAATGTGCCGTTTGGGCATTGTGTTGTCGCAAGATGGGGGAGCGTTGCCGGAGCTTACCAAAACAATACCTATAGGCATAGCGGGCTATTTTGCCAAAGATAACCTGTATTACCCCTGGATACATATAGACGACGTATGTGGTATATTAATACACGCCATAGAAACCGACGCTATGAGCGGCGCATATAATACTACCGCCCCTAAACCCTTACTAATAAAAGAGCTGATGCAGAAAATTGTAGAAGCGAAGAAATCGAATGCGATACTTACGCCAATACCGCCGCTGGCTATTAAACTTATGCTGGGCGAAAAAAGCGCAGTGGTGTTGCAAAGCCAGCGTTGTGTTGCCGATAAGATTGTAAAGAGCGGCTACCAGTTTAAATACGGTAAGATTGAGAATGCACTGGGGGAGATATTTAAGGACTAAGATTTGACAACTTTTAAAAAGTTGTCAAATCTACCTGCAAATAATTTCATCATAACTGCTAACTACTACTTCACCATAACAGGCAGCTGCACATATGCCGCACCGCATTGCACCGTAAAGTTTTCGGGCTTTGGGCTTGGCAGGTTAAAGTGGCCTTCATCGGCGCCGGCTATAGATACCCGGATGCTGTGGCCCTTTTTAAACTGGTACGAAATAGGCAGCATATCAAAATCCAGCTCCATTATCTCACCGGCATTTACAGGCAGTGCATCTTTCTTTTCGTAGGTGTGGTCGGGGTATGGGGTTTTATACAGGGCATCATCTTTAACCTTGCGGTGCAGGGGGCGCAACAAGCCTTCGGTAACATAAGTAACTGTACCATCGGGCGCTACATCTTCTAAATAGCAGAACACAGTGGCATCAGAAGCATCGGCAGCCAGTTGCAACTTAACAATGGGGTGGCCGGTAAGCTCGGCAGGTTCGTTAAGTGGTGCAGCGGTAAACGTAAGCAGCTTTTTATCTTCCTCTACCCGGTTGCTGTAGTTGGTAGGGCCGTGCATATATAGCGTGGTTACACTGTTCCAGCGGCTGGTACCACCGGTAGTAGCGGTGTAGTCAATTTTATAATTCACCTTGCCTGCTTTTGCAGCATCGGCAGATGCACTCAGCTTATTATCGGCCGATAAAAACAGTTTTACATCACGGGTACTTTTTGCCGGCCAGGTGTTGGAGGTGTTCCAGCTTTCTTCACCCACCGTGTAATATGTAATAGCCGGTTCGTTGTTAATGCCGTTCTCAATGCCCTTTAAGTAGTAATCGAAAAACCGGAGCATCTCCAGTTCTACATCCAGGTTCACCGTTTTGGTAGCGGCGTAAGGGCTTACATTGCTTTGCGGGCCATGGTCCCAAGGGCCTACCAATACCTTTACCGTATTCTTCGTATTCATAAAACCCTCTACACATGATTTGGCGAGTGCCCCATCGTACCAGCCGCCAATACGGTAAATAGCAGTACCACTGTTTTCAATTTTAGTGTTGTAGTTATAAATGCTGAACTCGTCAGCCGCACCGTTGGCTTTAGGCTGTACATCATCGCGGTACTTAATATCCTGCAGGCCCTTAAATACATCAAAGTTGTTTTTGTGGTTAGCAACACACTCTTTTAGCATTTTGCTCCCCTTATCTTTATGCACCGGGTGAATGCCCTTGGCCAGTTTGGCGCGGCCACCAAAAGCTTTAAAATTGTTGTTATCCAGGCAGTTGGTAGTATGGCCCCACACTTCTACAAAAGGGCCCTGGCATACACCCCCGGGAAACACCACATAGTTATACAAATCGTAAATGTTAGAGCGCGGTATGCAGGCCTTTACGGCAGGGTGCTGGTTTACCAGAAGCATTTCGGCGGTAGTGCCCAAATAAGAAACACCGGTGGTGCCTACCTTGCCTGCGCTCCATGGCTGAGCTACTATCCAATCCACTATATCTTTTCCATCGGCTACCTCTTCGGGGCTAAACTCCATGCGGCGGTCGCCCTGCGATGCACCGGTGCCGCGCACATCTACCACTACGCAAGCGTAACCATGACTGGTAAAAAGTTCTACCTCGCTCGGGTGCACTACGGTAAGCACCGGGTCCATAAAAAGGTTGAAAGGAAACTTTGCTTGTACTGAGCGCACGTACCTGGTAAGATACAAGATGGTTGGTACCTTGTCGCCGGCTTTTAATTTTTTAGGTAAAAACACATCTACTGCCAGCTTAACGCTATCGCGCATAGGCACGTAGTAGCTGTGGTATTTATAGCCTTTGTACTGCGGTTCGGTAAAGCCAACATACTCGCCGGGGCGGCTTATTTGTGTAGCGTTCACTACTGCCTTTTTATGCTTTTCGGCATGGGTTGTTACAGATACAAAAAAGGCTATTGCAAGCAGCAGAAATGGGGAGAATTTCTTCATTCGTAATGTGGTGGTGGTTTAATTGTAACGCCATTGACGGATGAGAGGACAGGATATTTTGTGTGAGCACAAATAAATTGCAAATGCATATTTGCCCCTAAGGGGGGGCATTGAGAACATTAAAAAACTATAGTAACTTTCGATGTTGATTTGAAAAGGTTAAAATAAGCATTGAAATCCCAAACACATTAACTTAGTAAAAGCATTACCCACTTAGTATGAAAGGAGTTAAGAAAGAGAATTTACCAAGTAAAATATGCGCTAATTGCAATAGGCCATTTACATGGCGTAAAAAATGGGAAAAAGTGTGGGGTGAGGTAAAATATTGTAGCGATAAATGCAGAATGACAAAAGCTAAGATTACTGCGTAGTTTTAATTAAGCGAACATTTTACAGCATTGTATGACAACTACTGCTGCTTCAAAAAAGTATAGTCGGATATAAGGTTGCCCTGCTCGCCGGTGGTATATTGAGCAATAAGGAAATAGCCCATGCCCTTTAATTTATTGATAGTGGCATTAACAGTTTTCAGGTTTTCCAGTTCGTTTTTTTCGCTGTAGCTTAACAATGGAATCTCTTCGGTTTTACCGTCTTCGTATACAATAAAAATTTTGGCCGAGATATAACCGGTGCCAAAGCTTACCGATTTGTTGCAGTCGAAAACGCGCACGGTGGCATAGCCGCCCACGGGGTTTTTACCTGCCTGGGCATTGCTTAATTGTGGCAACAGAAAAAACAAACCTGTAATAACCAGCAACAAAAATCGCTTCATCAATACCAGATTAGGGGTTAAACAAAAATGTAATTAAGCCGTTTCTAAAGTGCCTTTTTTAGCCCTGTCGTGGCTTACCTTACCATCCTTTATGCGCTCTACGCGCGAGAAGAGGCTATAGCGCTCATCAAACAAAAATGCCAATAGCAGTTTGGTCCAGCTGGTATGGTACTTCAGGTTATTATAATACTCCGGGGCCATAGCGCGTAGCTTAGGCAGGTTGTTCCAGGGTATAGAGGGGAAATCGTGGTGCTCGTTGTGGTAGCCTACGTTAAGGGCTACAATATTTATTGGGCCATAGTAGCTGGCAGTTTCCTGTGCTATATCGTAGGTGTAGTGCTCCTGCACCCAACGCGCACCCACGGGGTGCAAACCAATAGATAAAAAGAACGAGAACACCAGGTATAGCAAACCGGCCCAGCCACAGAAATACACAATAGCTACATCGTAAGCTATAGCGGTAGCCAGGTTTACAAAGGTCCAGGCGCTGAACAGCTTTATTGCTTTTAAGCGCGGTGGGCGAGTAACCTGAAACACCGGAAAGAACAGTAACCAAAAAGCCTTGCCATACCATTTGTTGCCTATCAGCTTAGCCTCCCAATCGCTGGCCAAATCAGCATCAAATTCATAGTCGCCCTGGTGTGCGTGGTGCTTGAGGTGGTATACATTAAAACCCATAGCGCCGGGTACCAGGTTAGGTAAATCGGCAAGTATAGCCACCCAGCGGTTCCAGGTTTTGCTGGTAAAAACCAGGTTGTGTGTAGCATCGTGAATGATGACGTACATGCAGTGATTGGCAAAAGCGCCTACGCAGAATGCTGTAGCCAGACTTACATACCAATACTCTATACCAAGCACCTGCCCCATTACATAGGCCAATGAGGTTTGCAGGGTAAGCACAAATAATAATATAAGCGCCGTGTATGGGTTTTTGCCCATTAGCGTACGCACCTCGGGGTGCGCTTTAAGTATAGCACGTGTGCGCTGCGGATGCGGTTGGTCGAAATCGGCCTGATGAAAATTTGCTGGCATAGGGGGGCAAATATAAATTACCCTGGCGTAATAAAGAACGAGTGTTAAAATGCATAACACTTTTTCCACCCAAGGCATTAATAATCAAACTATTGTTTGTCGTCTTTGCTATCTGAAGAGGCTTTATCCTCCGGGGTTTTGCGCTCTATACTCACCTGTGTAGGATAAGCGAACTCTATACCGGCCTGTTTAAATTTTTGCAGTATCTGCAAATTGATATCTGTTTGGGTGGCATGTATATCGCTGCCCTTTTTTATGTGGTAGGTAAAATTTATGTCTACCGAAGATTGAGAAATTTTTTCGAGAAAGATGATAGCATCGTAGTGGTTTACATCCGGAGACTGCTCAATAATATTTTTTAGTATGGTAATGGCTTCATCAATTTTTTCTACCGGGGTTTCGAAAGGCAGTAGCAGGTGATTAACTATCCGTTTAGCCGGCTCAAGTGTAACATTCTCTATAGCGCTGTCGGTAAAATATGAATTTGGAATAGTTACAATGCGCCCATTGCCCATGCGTATGCGGGTGCTGCGTATGCCGGTATATACCACGGTGCCTTCGGTTTCTTTTATCTTAATTACATCACCCACATAAAAGGGCTTATCCATAAACACAACCATGCCGCCAATAATGTTTTTTACAGTATCCTGTGCGGCAAGGGCAAGCGCTAAACCACCAATACCCAAACCGGCAATCAGTGCCCCTACATCAAACCCGGCATTGTTAAGGCCCACTACAATACCTATAGCCCATATTAAAATGACTGATGCGCGCTTGGCCATCATCATAATCTGCTTGTCGGCTTTTCCACCGGCAGTTTCTACATGGCGACTGAAGTAATACTCTATAGCGCCGCGCACTATACGGGTAAGCAACCAGGTGGCTGTAAGCGCTACCATTAATACAAACCCCCTGTGTACATAGCCGTTTACTATACGCGGAAACTCGAGCAGCTTTAACGCATAGCGTATGCCTATTAGCACTACGCCCAGTGCGATAGGAGCATCAAGTTTTTTAATGATAAGGTCATCTATGGCTGTATCTGTCTCTTCGGTGTATTTGCGCAGTATCGTACTTATAAGCCAGTAAACAACCCGGGCCACAATTACAGATACCACCATTATAATTAGTGAAAACACCCAATCATAAAGCGTATTGTTGTATATCTTCTGGTTGAAGAAATTAATGAACATAGTGCAATGATAATGACAAAACCCCTAAAAGCACTAAAGCACGCCTAAGCCAATAAACACCCTTATATACTATACCTATAAAAAGTGCTGAAATTACCCGGTAAAAAATAATGCTCTACATCGTAAATGAACAGTTACTTGATACCGATGCTTCCTGGTAATTTTTGTATTACTAGAGGCGCTGGATATGGTGCGCGACGAGGCTAAGGTTAAAAAGGGTTAAAGCCCCTGCTAATAAATTGTAACCCGCATCGCGGCCTGTGGAAAGAGCAACTGTTTTGCCTAGCGTTTTGTCAATATAAATAAACCAGGAGCAACTATGGCCAGGCTGTTGACAACTGGGTTGGGGAAAATGAAGTTTAAACGGTAGATGTATTAAATTTAGTAAACCAAAACATAAGCACATGGAATCAGTACTCACTTCTAAATGGCGTAAGTTGGATGGAACAAGAATTGAAGGCACCATTAGCGATGCGGTAGAAAAAGCGCTTATAAACGAGCGTGAACTGGGCAACCAGATTAAAGTATGTATAGGAACCGACAGCCAGGTGTATGGCACCGAAACCGAGTTTGCTACCGTAATAGTATTGTTACGAAAGGGGCGCGGTGGCTTTATGCTAATTAACAATAACCGCACGGCTCAAAAAATGAGCTTAAAAGAGCGCCTGCTGATAGAGGTTTCGCGATCTATAGAAATTGCCTACCATCTGTGTAATCTGTTTGATAAATACGGAACAGAACTGGAGGTGCACGCGGATATAAATACTAACCCCCGCTTTAAGTCGAATGCGGCTCTTAGTGAGGCTATGGGCTATATACTTTCTATGGGCTTTACCTTTAAGGCAAAACCAGAAGCTACAGCGGCAAGTTGCTGTGCAAATAAGGTGGTATAAAAACGCCTCTAAATCTCCCCCTTTAAGAGGAGAAACTTACAGCCAACACAATCGATTCTTACTATTGAACTTCTACAGCCCCAATATCAAATTTATTGGGGTTGCTAGTTTTAGATACCGGACGCATGCGGTCGTATATATCTTCGCCCAAGCCAATTGGCGCATGGTCTATCAAGGGTGAGTTATAGTCTACATCGGTGCTATCGCGCGGCGTAAAATTACCGGACTGCGCATCGCGGAACATAGGGTCCTGATTATACACCATACCGGTATATGTAGTTTGCAACTCGAATGTATCCTGCTTGGTTTTTACGGCACAGTAACTGAACGTGTTTTCAAAATCGGTAAGATTAGTAAGCACCTCGTTGTAGTTATTAAACGATACTTCGTTTTGCAGGCTGCCGTATACCACACAGTTGGTAAAAATTGTTTTCAGTGGCTCCTGTGCTACAATCTGGTTATTGGCGGTAAGCAGATTGCTTAGCAGTAGCACCTCGTTTTTGTGCTCCACAAAGTTAGAGCCGGTGTTATACATGGTGCAGTGGTTGAAGTTATACTCTCCGCCCAATCCGAATTTTACCACGTTTTCGCCGCAGGTATAAAACAGGCAGTTCTCGGCCAGTATATTGGCATTAAATCCATACACGGCATTCAATGAGCTGTTTTTAATAATGCTGTTTTTAATAACCACGTTAGGGCGGTATTGGTCGCCCACGTACAACGGACCCAGTGTATCGGTACCGGCACCTACGTAAAGCCCATAGGTAGATTCATTGACCACGCAGTGGTCGAACAGGCCTTGTGGTGTGCAATCGTAATTGCGCAGAAACACAATGCCAAACCATTGCCCGGGCCGGTTATCGTAAAACTGCTCTAACCGCGCACCCTGAAAAACAATAGAGTCGCTCCAGTTATTGGCCACTGCATTTAAAGTACCTTCTACAAACAGAGCAGAGCTACCGGCAAAGAATACTTTGGTACCGGGCATAATGGTAAGTGTACTATTGCACCGCACATATACGCCAGGTACGCTATCGTGTGCTATAATCACATGCGGCAAATCGTTGCTCCAGAATTTTGATTCGCCATTTTTAATTTCTTCTCCATAATGATAATGCGCGTTTTGCCCAAAGGCCTGCAGGTGTACGGTAGATGTTTGACCGCCTATTAAAAACTGTACATCATCTATAATTACAAAAGGGGTAGCGGCGCTGTTGGGGTTTACGGTGACCTCTACAAAAATATAAATGGAATCTTTGGCCGGTATTTCAATATTGGTAAAGTGGTCGCCGTTTTCGCCATCTACATTTATCCTGAATTCCTGGCTGCCGTTCAGGTGCATTAGCTGTATGTTTTCTATACGCACCGCTTTTTTATCGGTATTAAATACCTTAAAATATTTGGTGGTAGAACCCAATGAGGTAAATACGGTATCGAAGGTTAAGGTATCGCGGCTGAAGGATATGTTGGCATCGCCAAACTGCTCTTTGCGGCAGTTGCTTAGCAACAGGGCAATGGCAGGAATGGTAAATATGAAAAGAAGCTGAACGAGTTTTTTCACCTTAAAATTTGAATTGCTATAACGATGGGTGAAAATAGAAATTGTGCTGAAAGTAAAGAGGAGATGAGTTAAATCCGCTATTAAGCCGGATTTCTCATCCACCTTCGTCTCCGCTGAAGCGGAGCCACTTCCGCCAGCGGAAGACAGTATGCCTGCGGCATTCGGTAAACAGCCGAATAGAAAGAGCTATCCAAATAAATCTTCCATCAGGGCTTGCACTTTGCTCAGATAAACAATTTCGATGTTATACTTCTTAGTGTCTATCTTCTGGTTGAATTTGCTGACGAATATTTTTTCGAAGCCCAGTTTGTCGGCTTCTGATATGCGCTGGTCTACACGGCTAACGGCGCGCACTTCGCCGCTAAGGCCTATTTCGGCCGCAAAGGCAATTTTAGATGTGATAGGAATATCGTTGTAAGAGGATGTGAGCGCTGCCACTACTGCTAAATCTATAGCAGGGTCTTCTACGCGCAGGCCACCGGCTATATTTAAGAATACATCTTTAGTACCGAAACGGAAACCGGCTCGTTTTTCCAACACAGCCAATAACATATTCATTCGCTTGGCATCGAAACCTGTAGCGCTGCGCTGCGGTGTGCCGTAGAATGCCGGCGTAACCAAGGCTTGTGTTTCAATCAGAAAGGGTCTCATGCCCTCCATCATGCTGGCAATGGCAATACCGCTGAGGTTTTCTTCGCGCTGGGTCAATAAAATTTCTGAAGGGTTAAGTACCGGTCGAAGGCCCTCGCCCACCATTTCATAAATACCAATTTCGGAGGTAGAGCCAAAGCGGTTTTTGGTAGTGCGCAGAATGCGGTAAGTGTAGTTGCGGTCGCCTTCAAACTGCAATACAGTATCTACTATATGCTCCAGCACTTTAGGGCCGGCTATCATACCATCTTTTGTTATGTGGCCTATCAGAAATATTGGTATTGAACTCTCCTTGGCAAAGCGCATCAACTCGGCTGTGCACTCGCGCACCTGTGATACACTACCCGGTGTAGATTCTACATAAATAGTGTGCAGGGTTTGTATAGAGTCTATTACAATAATATCGGGTGCCAATGCTTCGGCCTGCTTAAATATCTGCTGGGTATTGGTTTCGGTAAGTATAAAACAGGTGTCATTTTTTACACCTATGCGGTCGGCGCGCATTTTTATCTGCCGGTCGCTTTCTTCGCCGGTTACATACAGCACCTTGGTGCCCTGCAGGTTTAGCGCCAGCTGCAGCATAAGGGTACTCTTGCCTATACCGGGCTCGCCGCCTATAAGCACCAGGCTACCTGCCACAATGCCCCCACCCAATACCCGGTTAAGCTCTGTATCTTTAGCATCCAATCGTTTGGTTTCAAGCTCCTGCACATCCTGTATAGACACCGGTTTGGCTGCTTCGTTTTTCTTTACGGCATAGCCACGTTTTTCCTGTAGTTTTTCCTCGGCCTTATCTACCTTCTCTTCAGCGTAGGTGTTCCACTCATTACAAGCGGGACATTTGCCAATCCATTTAGGTGATTGGTTGCCACAGTTCTGGCAGAAATAAATGGTTTTGCTTTTGCTCATATCAGGGCACAAAATACAAAACCCGCGCGCAATGTATTTGCGCGCGGGTTTTTAAAAAAGAGAGTAGTTCTACTTTTGAAAAAGGGGAACAACTAATAGAAAAATTACTCTTCGTAGATGATAAATGCCTTGTAAGGTTTGCCGGCTATACCCAGTGAGTTAAGCAAAGTAGTTTGCACAGCGAATACGCCGTTCTTAACTGTATAGCTATACTCTACACCCGACAGTACACTGCCCAGTACATCGGTAAGTGGTGCTATAAGACCTTTAACAGGGTCGTTGGCAACAACCATTACCTGCATAATCTTATCATCGGGTATGCCCAGCGGGGTAGATGCAGAACTATTAGCACCCGGCATGTTACCTTCAATTTTCTTCATTTTAATACCTGGAGCTCCATCACCCAGGTAGGCAAATCCGGTAGTTTTTAAATCGTTGCCTACATTCATATCCCGACTGGCACGCATATCGCGGCTGGCATTTACGTCTTCTCCGGCATTAATGCTTTTGTTGGTGTTTACGTTACCGCTGTTGGTATTTGTAATATCGTTTCCACTGCGTGCCCATACAGAATCTGCCACACCCGTAGGACCTTGCACACCCTGTGCACCTGTATCGCCTTTGGCACCTGTATCGCCCTTAGGGCCTTGCGGACCCATAGTGCCTTGAGCACCGGTTGGCCCTGTTATGCTTACACCATCCACACCTGCAATACCTTGCGGCCCTGCGGGACCGGTAGCACCCTGTAAACCTCTTTCGCCGGTAAGGCCGCGCTCTCCGGTGGCACCCTGTGCACCGGTATCACCTTTGGCACCCGTAGCACCCTGTGGGCCGGTAGCGCCCTGCTCACCGGTGTCGCCTTTTGCACCGGTATCACCTTTAGGGCCTTGTTCGCCTGTATCCCCTTTAGCACCGGTGGCACCCGTCTGACCAATAGAACCATCAGCACCTGCCAGGCCCTGCGGGCCGGTAGCACCCTGTGCACCGGTGTCGCCTTTTGCGCCGGTATCACCTTTAGGGCCTTGTTCGCCTGTATCGCCTTTGGCGCCGGTGGCACCCGTGTGGCCCAATATGCCATCGGCTCCAGCCGGACCTTGCGGACCTGTAGCACCTTGTACGCCTTGCGGGCCCATGGGGCCTGCATCGCCCTGCGCACCGGTAGCGCCGCGCGGACCGGTGGCGCCCTGCGGGCCCACTGCCCCATCGGCACCGGCAGGGCCCTGAGGACCCTGCGGCCCTACAGCACCCACCGGACCCTGAGGGCCCGGTGTAGAACTACCCGAGGTAGCCGCATACATGGCCATGGGAACACTCATCATTTGGGTAGTACCCATATCTATATAATTAGTACCGCCCAACAGGTCGGTTTCTACCTGCATAAATTTATTTCCATTTGCCCAGTCGATACCGCCAAGCGTGCCGGTAACTATAGTACCGCCACCTACAATTACGGTTATAATACCAAATGAGTTAGGTATTACAGTATCGGTTTGTTGAAACACAATAGCGCCCATAGGGTCGGTATCGCGAATAGTAAAGCGGAAGCTAACGGGTTGGTTTTGTATCACATTGCCCGATGCATCGCGCACTACGGCCTGGTAGTTAAATCCGGTGGCTACGCTGGCAAATGTGACCGCGCACACACATAGTAATGTCAGGGTGAGTAATAAGCTTTTTTGCATAGTTAAAGTTTAGGGGGATTATAAATGAACAGGTGCTTAGGTTTGGGTTTAGTGTGTTTCTCTTATTGTTAAATTGTCTATGTAATACGCGTTTATACTTGTAAGGTTCCGATCAAATTGTTAAAAATCTTATCTCTGATATAGGCTGACGATTGAGCGGCCACCTTGTGTAAGCAATTGATATTTAAATGAATGCATTGGGATACGTAATAAATAACCAGTATGTTCTAAGACTGTAACTTGTTAGATTGTAATAATAGCTGCGAACAATTTGCACTTTGTTTTCGTAAATATTAGACATTTATGAATACGTCTACAGCTACTTACGAAGAAGTTTATGATCTGGTTGCTAAGGCTGAGCAATTTGTTGACCGGCGCAGTCCCGAAGCCTTGCCCCTGGCCGAGCAGATAATGGAGCAGGCTGTACAAAACCGGAGTGCCCACCTATATGCACTGGCTAACTACATACATGCTTTTTACCAATGTGTAGTATTAAATGATTACGATAAATGTATTGAGCTGTGTGACAAAGCCCTTGAAAGGCTGCGCGATGAAGGAGATATGGAAATTGCCTATATGATATACATGACACAGGGCAATGCTTACCAGTTTAGGGGTGAGGTATATTCGGCGCAGGAACATTATATGCGTGGGCTTAAGCAGCTTGAAAACCGCGATACGCTAAATAAGCGCGAGAAAGGATTTCTGGCTTCGTTCTATTACAACCTGTCGCTGGTGATGGGTACTACCAAGCTTAATATGGACTCGGAGGAGTACCTGCTGAGGGCCATTAAATTATACGAGGAAACAGAAAACTATTTCAAATTATCTAAAAGCTATGGTGCTTATACCTGGCTGCTGGAGAAAAGACAGGAATTTGACAAGGCTATAGAAACAACCAAGAAGGCACTGGATATAGACCTCAGGCTTAACGACCCTTTTAGTATTGCTGTATCGCGCGCCAACCTTGGGTTGCTTTATTTAAGAGTGAAAGAGATTGATAACGCGTTTTCCTACCTTAAAGATTCGCTAAACTACTTTACCGAAACCAATAGCCTGTACTATATGGCTATGGTAAAAAATAATGTAGGAGAAACGCTTTGTACCATAGGCAAAATAAAAGAGGGTATAGCAGAATTACACGAATCTGAAAAACTGTTTGAACAGTTGGATAACAGGCAGGAACTGACCAGCGTTTACCAGGCACTGAGCAAATACTATAAGGCCGATGGTAACTTTGAGATGGCCCTTGAATATATGACCAGGCACCTGGCAGGTGTAAACCAATTTTACGACCTTGAAAAAACAAATGCACTAACACGGGCCAAAAAGGAATTTGAAACCGAGCAGAAAGAGAAAGAGGCTAAACTGCTAAAAGAGAAGAATGACCAGATTAGTTTATATGTACATAAACTGGAAGTAAGTAACAACGAATTAAAACAGTTTGCGCAGGTAGCATCGCACGATATGCGCGAACCGCTGCGCATGATATACAGCTATGTAGGGCTCATAGAGCGAAGCCTGGGTACTAACATTACCGCGCAGCAAAAAGAATTTATATCGTATGCGCTGGATGGCAGCAAGCGCATGGATGCACTGATACAAGACCTGCTGCACCTGGCTAAAGTAGATGCCAACCCTAAGCGCGAACCGCTTAAGATGAATATGATAGTAGAAGAGCTGAAGTGGAACCTGGATGCCTTAACGCGCGAGAAGAACGCACAGATTATTTCAGTAGACCTGCCGGTGCTTATTGCCGACCGTACACAAATGCTGCAGTTGTTCCAGAACCTGATAGCCAACGGTATAAAATATAACCGTGGCCCCGAGCCAACTATACATATAGGTTGCAAGCATCGCCCGGGTGAGGTAGAAATATCGATAGCCGATAACGGACCGGGCATACCAGCCAACCAGCGCGAAAAAGTGTTCCAGATATTTCAGCGCCTGCATGCCAACCGCGATATAGCTGGTACGGGCATGGGGCTTGCCATCTGCCGTAAAATTGTAGAAAGCATGAATGGCAAAATATGGATAGAAGATAATGTAAAAGGCGGAACCGTATTTGTGTTTACGCTAAGTACTAACCTGTAGAAAGCGAATAGCAACTTATTATATAAGCAAAAGGCAACAAGAATCTTGTTGCCTTTTGCTTTTTAGTATACCCTGATTTTATTTAGGCGATACAGCTGTTGCTTTGTTCTGTATAGCGGTAGCTTTTTTAGTTTTCTTTTTAGCTGCTGCTTCTTCCTCGGCTTGTAATGCCAACTGCTCTTCGGCAGTAAGTTGTTTGATTACTTTAAACTCGGTGCGGCGGTTTTTACCACGACCTTCAGGGTTATCGGTGCCCGGTGGATTTTCGTTCAGCTCAAGCGGCTGCGATTCGCCGTAGGCTTTACTTTCTAAGCGGTACTTAGGCACTTTTTTGCTAACCAGGTATTTCATTACAGCATCGCTGCGGCGCTGAGATAGTTTCAGGTTATACTCATCGCTGCCTTTGCTATCGGTATGCGAGCCTACCTCTAATACATACAGCGGGTTATCGTTCATAAAGCTAACTACGGTATTTAAAGTATCCGGCGCAGTTTGCTGCAGGTGGTCTTTATTAAACTCCCAGTAAACAATACCAATGCGCTCGCCTACGCGGCTTTTGGTACCCGGTATTTGTTTCATTGTAAAGTTAACGGTTACGGTATCATTGGCACGCTTGCCCATGGTAGATACAGTCTGGCTTATTTCGTCATAATCTTTACGGCGCGAAATTAGTTTGTAGTTGCGGTCGTGCTCCAGGTCGAAAAGGTACGTGCCTTCGGTAGCATAAAAACTCTTCAGCTCTTTACCGGTACCTTCGTCATACAACGTTACCATACCATTGGTTAAAGCCTTGTTGCTATCCGCATCTACCTGTGTACCCTTAACGGCCAGGTAAATTTTGTTCAGATCAACCTGGTAGATATCATCGCTTGCAATCGTATTTTTCAATCCATACATGCCACCCGGGCGGTTGCTTACTACAAAGCCTATAGCAGCCTGGTCGTTCCACATAAAGTACATATCATCCAGGCTGCTGTTAACCGGCAGGCCAAGGTTCTCCGGAGCGCCCCAGCTACCATCCTGCAATACTGATTTGAATACATCGGTTGCACCAATATTTACATGTCCGTTAGAGCTGAAATAAAGTGTTTTGTTTTTAGCATCGTAGTATGGCGTCCACTCGGTGCCGCTGGTATTTATAGAGCCACCCACCGGTTGTGGTTTGCCCAGCGAGCCATCGCTGTTTAAGCGGGCATAAAAAATATCCATGCCTTTGCCGGGGTTTCTATCCGATGCAAAGTAAAGCACATCTTCACCGGCTTCGTTTTTGCCCAGTGCCGGGTGTGTAGTGCTGTATCCTTCTGCATTAATAGCTTTCAACTCTTCGCCGGCAGCCCAGCCATCGGCGCCATACGTGCCGCGGTAAATTTTGCAGCGCATGTTCTGCTTATCATCCTGCAGACACTGGGTGTAATACATGGTGTTGCCATCTTCGGTAAAAGCAGCATTGCCGGTATGTGCCTGCACAGAGTTTACAGGGCCTTTGGCTTCTTCGCTGCGTACCCAGGTGGTACCTTTGCGGGTAGCTTTGTATATACGCGAGAAGGTGCCGTACTTTTCTTTTTTGTTTTCCAGTATTACTTTATCGCTGGCCCATGAACCAAAGTAAAGCGTATTCACATCCTTTAAAAAAGGCGAGAAATCGGTAAATGGCTGGTTGATGGCTTCGTTCAGGTGCTGAACCTTATATTTTTTAAGGTCAGTATTCTTACCAAGTTCGATGGCTAAGTCGCAACCCTGTGCCTCCAGGTTGGCGTTCTTTCTCTGCTCGGTAAGTTCAGGTGCATCTTTAGCCAGACGGTTAAACTTATTAAAGCTTTCTTTCGCCTTTTCGTAGTTGCCAAGATATTTATCGGTAAGGGCATACTGGTAAAGTGCAAACAGGTTTTTATGTTTTACCGAATCTAACTCCACCAACGTTTTATAATACTTATTAGCAGATGCGTAATCACGCATTAAGAAATATCCATCGGCCAGGGGCTGATTGATAAAAGTCTTTTTAGGTTTTTTAGAAAGTGCCGCTTCGTAATAGCGAAGGCCATTACCAATACTACCTTTTTCCAATAGCTTTTTCCCTAATCTTTTGTTTTTGCCAAAACCACCTTTGCCGGGTTCAGGTAGCTCTTTCAGTTTTTCGGTAGTAGCGGGCTTTAGTTCATCCAAATCGGCAGGCGCCTGGCGTTTTTCAATAACTACAGGTTCGGCTACCGGTGCCGGTTTAGCGGGTTCCTGCTTAATAACCGCAGGCTCGGCTGCACGTACAGGTTGTACCACAAGTTCTTTTGCCGGCTCCGTTTTAGCAGGAGGGGTGGTAGTAGTAGCCGGTTTCGCTTCTTCTTTCTTAGGTTCGGTTTTAGCCGGTGCTGAAGTAGTAGCGGGTTTAGCCTCCTCCTTTTTAGGTTCAGTTTTGGCTGGTGCAGTGGTAGTAGCTGGTTTAGCTTCGCTCTTTGCTGGCTCAGTTTTAGCCGGCTCCGATTTTACAGCTTGTTTGGTTTCCTGCTTTTTAGGCTCCTCCTTAGCAGGTTCTGTTTTAGCCGGTGCCGATGCAGTAGCTGGCTTTGTCTCTTCCTTTTTAGGTTCCGCTTTAGCAGGTGCGCTGGTAGTAGCAGGTTT
>DATGWP010000076.1:0-4832 GCA_035299425.1 Chitinophagales bacterium
CGCGCAGGGCAAAATCCTGCGCATCGGTAGTGCCTGCAAAATTGGTGGCTGGTGTAGTGCCGCTGTTGCCGTTTGTTTTCCAAAACAGTGCTGTAGCCGGTGCCCAGGCGCTGCCGTTCCAGGTTAGTATATCATTAGCCACCGGTGCGGTAGCGCTTACCGGGTTATTTTGTAAACCACTTACAGTAGGGTTGGGGTAGGTGCCGCTTAGGTCGCCACCAGCTGCACCCAGTGGGCCGGTAGGCCCGGTTATGCCTTGTATACCCTGTGCACCTGTGTTGCCCTGTAGCCCTTGTGTGCCCTGCGGGCCTGTATCACCGGTTGGTCCTGTATTACCATTTGGCCCGGTTATACCCTGCGCACCGGTAGGGCCCGTGTTGCCTTGTAAGCCTTGTGGGCCTGTGTCACCGGTTGCTCCGGTAACCCCTTGTAGTCCTTGTGCACCGGTGGCACCTGTATTGCCTTGTATGCCCTGCGGGCCTGTATCACCGGTAGGCCCTGTATTGCCATTTATCCCGTTTGGCCCCGTAGCCCCGGTATTTCCCTGCGGACCGCTTAGCTGGCACAGCGAAATCCACTGCGTGCTGTAGTAAAAAAAGCAACCGCTATCGGTATCAAACACCAGCAGGGCATTGGCCGGGCTGGCTATGGCTGTGCGTTGCACACTGGTTACACGGGGCACCAAAAAGCCCTTTTGTGTAGAGCTAAGCTCCAGCACAGCACTGGCATCGGGCGTGGCTATGCCAATACCCACGTTGTTTTGCGCCAATGCAGAGATATATACAAATGCGAGTAGTATGAGTAACAGTGAGCGATTCATAGTAACCGGTTTAATAAGTGCTGAAAATAAAAAACGTCCCGTTGTTGGCGGGACGTTTTTACTATTTCTATCTGAAATTACTTTCTGTCGGCTATGCCTACAAACGGGCGAAGGGCCGGTCCGTTGTATATCTGGCGAGGGCGGCCAATGTCTTCGTTCTTTTCGCGTAGTTCTTTCCACTGCGATATCCATCCCGGCATACGGCCCAGGGCAAACAATACCGTAAACATAGGCGTAGGGAAACCAAGCGCTTTGTATATCAACCCTGAGTAGAAATCTACGTTAGGGTATAGCTTGCGCTCTACAAAGTATGGGTCGCTTAGGGCTGCTTCTTCCAGTTCTTTTGCAATAGCTAATAAAGGATCGTTTACACCTAGCTTAGCCAATACGTTATCGCAGGCCACTTTAATAATTTTGGCGCGCGGGTCAAAGTTCTTGTATACACGGTGGCCAAATCCAAACAGCAAGCGCTTCTTGTCTTTAGCTTCGGCTACTACTTTCTTTACATCACCCTTATCTATATCGCGGATGTGCTCAAGCATCTCCAGTACCTCCTGGTTAGCACCACCGTGGCGCGGACCCCACAGGGCAGCTACACCGGCACCTACGCTGGCATACAGGTTAGCGTGCGATGAACCTACTATACGCACTGTGCTGGTCGAGCAGTTTTGCTCGTGGTCGGCGTGTAGTATCAATAGGGTATTCATAGCGGCCACTACCACCGGGTCTGGTGTGTAGTCATCCGTTACGTTACCAAAACTCATACGCAAAAAGTTAGTTACGTAGTCGTGCTTGTTTTGCGGGTATACTATCGGGTGGCCTTTGCCTTTCTTCATTATCATGGCGCACAGCGTAGGCATTTTAGCCAGCAGGCGGATGATAGTCAGGTTTACCTGCTCAGGGCTTTTGTTCGGGTTTAAGCTATCCGGATAGAAAGACGATAAAGCAGATATCAAAGTCATCAGCTGGCCCATAGGGTGCGAGCCCGAAGGGAACACTTCAAACACCTTCATCAGGTTTTCGTGCACCAGTGTGTGCTGGTTAAGTGTATCGCCAAAACTTTTTAGCTGTGCGGCAGTTGGCAGTTCGCCGTATAGCAGCAAATAGCAAACCTCTACAAACGTGGCTTTCTCGGCCAGGTCCTCTATGCTGTAACCGCGGTAGCGCAATATACCTTTTTCACCATCCAGAAACGTGATGTTGCTTTGGGTGGCACCGGTGTTTTTGTAGCCTTCATCAAAGGTTACATAACCGCTTTGTGCGCGCAGTTTACCAATATCAAATGCCTTTTCATCTTCGGTACCGGTTATTACCGGCAGCTCATAAGTTTTTCCTTCCAGGATAACTTTTGCATTTTCTGCCATAGTGAGTTTAGTTGGTTTGTTACATCTGCCTTTAGGCCGACGGGTGCGAAAGTAATAAAAGAGCGAAAACAAGAAACAGTAAAAAAATATAAAGCCCCTAAATCCCCTGAAGGGTACTTAAACAGCCTCAAAATACATCGTCAAATTTCGTAACCGGCACCAGATAAACCCAACTAAATCTCCCTTAGCTGTATTCTTATGTTGCCTACTATTCTCTTTTCTGTGGGTTGAAAAAACATACATGCAAGGCATCTGCACTCCTGTATTCTATGTGCCTATGTGGTTTAAAAATGTATTACGCTATCCGTGCTAAAACGTAAGCGCCAGGCCCAGGTGCCCGTTATCCAGTATGCCCGATTGCAGTTCCATCATCCGCTTGCGCTGCTTAAACTCCACTTTATTTTTGGCACCAATAGCCACCAGCACTATACCACCGGCTATAGCCACGCCCCCTATCGCATAATATATAGTACCCTGCCTGTGGTTCCTGTCTATCTCGCCCTCGCGTATAGCAGGGTCGGTAGTTTCGGGCACGGTGGTATAAATTTTATTGCCCTGGTAAATAAGGTAGCCCCCAATACCGCACAGGCCAATGCCACCGGCTATCATCAGGTTGCCGCCGTTGTTCAGGCGCTTAAGGTACAGGCTATCGCGGCCCGCATAACTGCTGCGCTGCGTTTGCTTAGTAGTGGTAGAATCTGCCTGCGCAAACGCCAGCGATGTAAATGCCACAAACAAAACCGAAAGAATAAACTGCTTCATATTTCAAACATATAAATACTTGCCAATAATAGTGTCACAGCAATGTAAAAACAGCATGTACCTACAAACATAACCAACATCGGCGGCTGTTAAGTTTCCCCGCCTATTTTAGGCGGGGTGCCCAACGGGCGGGGCGGTAATTAAACAAACTGTATTTATTCCATTACTAAACACCCCCTAATTCTTCTTCCCCTCCTCTATAAAATCCTTCCACGGTTTCTTCTTATAAATTTCATCGCCGTAGTAACGGGCTATATCTTTCAAAAACGTAGGGTGTATGTAAAACGAAACCGCATCTATCAGGTTCATGTTCTCATCCAGCACGGCTAAGGTAGGCAACACAAAATTGTTTTTGCCCAGCGCAAACGTAAGCTGATGAAAAGGCATTTGCGGTGTGCGCGGGTTGCCAAAAGTCTGCCCCATAAAACGCAGCGAGTCGGTTATCTCCGGGTTAAAATCTACCAGGTCAAATTTCTCGTTTACATACTTAGCCACTGCCGTATCTATAAACGTAGCCCGCTTCATCACCTTGCAGGCATTGCACCAATCGGTATTAATAAACACCAGCGTCTTCTTTTTGTGCGGCACCGCCGAGTTAAACGCCGGCTTGGGGTCCAGCCATTTCAGGTCCTTCAGTTTCTGTGTGGTAGTGGTGTCGTAAAATGCCTTTTCAAACTGCGCCTTATAATCTTCGTAAGCGCAGTTGCGAAACACATTCTCCAGCGTAAACACCAGCATAGGCTCTATCTTCTGGTTATCCAGGTAGCCCTGCGCCAGCATGCTGAAGGTAAACTCGTTCTTCTGCTTATCGTAGTTATTCATAAACAGCGTGGTGGGGTACACCAGCTTGTTTTGCAGCAGCTTGGCCGCCAGTGCATTGGTAGCGCGCTGCCCCACACCCAGCGGACCGTACTTCTGCCCCAGGTAGGTTACGGTATCTTTGCCCTCGGCATTAAACTTTACCGGGTAAAAATTCTGGTTGATGTACTGCGCCAGGCCCGGGTTGCCATACGTGCTGCTCATCATCTTTTTGCACCAGCCGCACCAGTCGGTATAAAAATCCATGATAACCGGCCGAGGCTGCGTCTCCATCTTCTTCATGGCCTCCTCCAGCGTCATCCACTTCACCAGGCTGCCTTCGGCATCCGGCTTTAGCTGCTCCTGCTGGGCAAACACAGCCACCCCGCAAACTATATTCAACAGAAAAAACAAAAGGCCCGCTTTGGTTACGCGTAGCATCATGGTAAATGGTTTAGTATTCGGGTGCAGATTTCAGCATTTTTTTCGAGATGCGAAAAACAAAGAATGTTAAGGGCCAAAAATGAAAAATGGCTACCCCCCTGTGTTCTTAATTGATTGTGATTGAATGACTTAAAAATTGCAGTGGCTACCCCACCCCCCTGTTTTGCCAAAATAAGATTTTACCCCAAAATGGTAATCACATTACGCCATACATGAAGGTAGCAGGCGTGTACTTTAACCACTAAATTATAAATAACATATAATCATAATATAAAAACGGTTAAAACTACTGCTTAAGCCCACCAAAGGCGGGGCGCAATAGCAGGGTGTATGCAAACCTGCCGGTGCATGAGCCTGGCGCGTATGCCGGGATATATACTTCACTCAAGCGCCCCCCCTTTTGTCATCCTGAAGCCGACGCTTTGGGAGGTTGAAGAAATGAAGCGTAGCGCAATTCACGAATTCAATAACTTTTGATGGTGCATGAGTAATCTTGTATTTGGCCTTTCTCTGTCCCTTTTTTTTAGAAAAAAAGGAACCTCCCGCAATGCTGCGGGATGAAACAAAAAACTTGCGGTTCAAATGACTCTCGCGAGGCTGTGCTCGCGACTTTCAGCGCCTGAACAGACCAGCTTTGCTCGCCG